>RGQW01000216.1 GCA_010029945.1 Actinomycetota bacterium
AGGCGGTTCGCGTTTTCATCCACTTTGACCAGTCGGTCCTCGGAGATATCAGCCGCTGTGACAGTCGCCCCGAGCTCAGCTAAGTGGCAGGCCTTGCCGCCTGGCGCGGCGCAGGCATCGAGCACCGTCATGCCGGGCTCAGGTGATAGGAGCAATCCTGCCAGCTGTGCCGATGCACGACCGTAGTCGAGTTCGCTGTTTTGATTTGCCAACGCCTCTTCCGCCGCTTTACGTCGTCGCTCTTCCTCGGCTGCCGCCTTTCGTGCCGCCGCCGCCAGACGTTGCTGCTCGGCCACCAGATTGTCGTAGCGCTTCTTGACCTTCGACTTGAACGCTTGCGCCTGACCCAGCGCCGCGCGTCGTTCCTTTCGAAGGGCGCTGACCTTCTCTTGCTTGTCCCGAGCCTTGCGCAGCGCGACGCGCGCCTCGGCGAGGGCTTGCTCAGCTTTTGCGTCTTCGGCCTCCGCCTCCAGACGAAGCGCCTCCAAGCGCACGCCTTGCATCACGAGGTCGGCTTCGGTCTGTGTCAGCGATTGCTGCACCCCGGCCTGCATGCGGCTCACGGTGTCGACGCTGGCCAGTCGCGCCTGGAAGTCGCCCGGACTGCTCGCGTCGAGGATGACCTCTATCTCGGCGAGAGGGCCACGGGTGTAGACGGCACGCGCCATGTCGTCCATCTGTCCGTGGATGTCCTCAAGCTTCCCTTCGACGACGACCTTCTGCTCCTGCGCAACCCTCAACGCCTGACGAGCGCGCATGGCGCGCGCTTCGGACGCTTGCGCTTCTTCGCGAGCCGCGCGCGCCTCATCCAGAGCTTCCCGGCGTGCCTCTTTCGCTGCTTCCCACCGGGCGTTGACCTCTTCGAAGGTAGCGACGGCCTTCTTGACCTTCTTGCCCGCCTTGGCGAGCGCGTCCTCGGTCGCCTCGATGTCGCTCTCGACATCCCGCTTCTCGGCCCTGAGTTCGGAACTGGACTTCCCGTGATCGTCACCGGCCGGGAGAAGGGCCTGGGCTGGGCCCCAGGGGCCGGCGAGCACGGATGCGACAACACCAAATCCCGCCACCATCAGGGCAGGGGTCATCACACGGCGGGGAAGCACCCCTTCAGGATAACCCCAGAAACCCCAGAAACCTCAGTTGTCACACGCGGAGGTACTTGCGCAGCGTGAAGAAAGCCGCCACGGAGGCTAGGGCGATACCGGTCACGAGCAGGATCGGGGCGATGGCCACGACGGCATCCCAGCCCACGAAGGCCGTGAATTGGAAGGACGGGGCCAAGACGCGGTCGATGACGAAGCTCTTGACTGCCACCAGGCCGACGACGGCGAGACCCGCGCCGAGCGCGGCCGCCACCGCCGCCTCGAGCAGGAACGGCAGCTGGATATAGAAGTTCGAGGCTCCGACCAGCCTCATGATGCCGGTTTCTCGACGGCGGCTGAACGCGGCGACTCGCATCGTGTTGACGATCAGCAGCACCGTCACTACGAGCATCACGACGGCGATGATCAGCGCGACCGCCTGCAACCCGTTCAGCAGGGCGAAGAACTTGTCGAGAATCTGGCGTTGATCGTTGACTTGCTCGATTCCTGGACGACCGGCGAAGGCAGAGGCGACCACGTCGTATTGCGTGGGATCAGCGAGTTTGACGCGGAACGACTCCGGCAACGCCTCGGCTGTCACATTCTCCACGATCGGTGAATTAGCGAACTGTTCCCGAAAACGGTCGTACGCCTCTTCTTTCGATTCGTAGTAGACCTCTTCCACCAGCGGGCGAAGCGACTCGAGGTCTGCTCGTATCTGATCGCGCTGTGCGGCAGTCACGGCTCCGCTGGCGCACGATGCCGCGTCACTCCCTCGTGCACACAGGAAGATCGACACCTCAACTTTGTCGTACCAGAAGTCCTGCATCGTGGTGACCTGGGCGCGAACGAGCAGACTCACCCCGAAGAGTGCGAGCGACACCGCAACGGTGATGATCACCGCGAAGGTCATGGTCAGGTTGCGTCGAAGGCCCGCACCGACCTCACTGGTGACGAACGTGGCGCGCATCAGCGAGCGTATCCGTACACGCCACGTGATTGGTCACGCACGAGATGGCCGGTCTCGAGTTCGATCACACGGCGGCGCATCTGATCCACGATCTGAGAGTCGTGGGTGGACATGATCACCGTTGTTCCCAACCGGTTGATGCGGTCGAGCAATTTCATGATGCCGACCGACGTATTCGGGTCCAGGTTTCCGGTCGGCTCATCGGCGATAAGCAGCATCGGGCGATTGACGAACGCGCGGGCGATGGCAACGCGCTGTTGCTCGCCACCGGACAACTCATCAGGTCGCCGCT
>RGQW01000217.1 GCA_010029945.1 Actinomycetota bacterium
CTCGGTCACGCTCTCTCCGAGTGCGGGGAGGACGACAGAGACTTCTGAGCCACCGGATACCGGCTCGGGCGTGGCCGGCTCGGATGGTGCAGCTTCTGCCGATGCGGTTTCTGTAGGCGCGACGGGCTCTGCAGGTGTGTCGGCGGCAACGGGCTCAGGTGTGGCCGGCTCGGCCGGCTCGCTCGGTTCGCCGGCGGGCGCGGCGGCAGCGGCGTCGGGCTCACCGATGACGGCCAGTACTCCGCCCACCTCGACGGTGTCATCTTCAGCGGCGTCGATGCTGAGCAGCACGCCGGATGCGGGTGCGGGAATCTCCGTATCCACCTTGTCCGTGGAGACTTCTAGGAGCGGTTCGTCCGCAGCGACGGTGTCGCCAACGGCCTTCAACCACCGGGTGATTGTTCCTTCGGTGACGCTTTCGCCGAGTTGCGGCATGGTCACGGTGACCGGCATGTGAGCTCCTTGTGGGTGCGTGAAGTGCGATCAGGCGTGTGCGTGCAGAGGCTTGCCTGCGAGAGCGAGGTGTGCCTCGCCCATTGCTTCGTTTTGCGTGGGGTGGGCGTGG
The DNA here is from genome assembly GCA_010029945.1 of Actinomycetota bacterium. Lineage (GTDB taxonomy): Bacteria > Actinomycetota > Actinomycetes > S36-B12 > S36-B12 > S36-B12. The sequence goes on from RGQW01000217.1 coordinate 566, forward strand.
ATGAGGGACGCGACATCGGTTGGGTGCGCCTCCCAGTTGACGATCAATTGTGCTTCGCCGACCTGCTCGCCGAGACGTGATCCGACCATGTGAATGCCGATCACCGGACCGTCGGTGAGTTGGACGAGCTTGATGAATCCGGCCGTGGCGAGGATCTGGCTCTTGCCGTTGCCACCGAGGTTGTACTCGTAGGTGGTGATGTTGTCTGCGCCGTGCGCTTCGATCGCTTCGACTTCGGTGAGTCCGACACTGGCAACTTCCGGCTCGCAGTAGGTGACGCGGGGAATGTTGATGTCCGGGATGGGCATCGGTGCCTCGCCGGCGATCTCCTCGGCGACGAAGATGCCGTGCTGGAAGCCGCGGTGCGCGAGTTGCAGCCCGGGGGTGATGTCGCCGACGGCGAAGACGCCTGGAAGATTCGTGCGTAGGCGCTCATCGACCAGCACCCAGCCCCGGTCCATTGCCACGCCCTGCTCGTCGTAGCCCATGCCATCGGTGCTGGGGCCGCGACCCACGGCAACAAGAAGTAGGTCGGCGTCGATGGTCGTGCCGTCTTCCAACGACACCTGCACACCGGATTCGTTCTGGGTTGCCCCGGCGAAGCGGACACCGAGGGAGAGGTTGATGCCTCGCTTCTTGTATGCCCGTTCGAGAGCTTTGGAGCAGGCTTCGTCCTCGTTGGGAACAAGGTGCGGTAGTGCCTCAACGATGGTCACGTCGGAGCCGAAGGACTTCCACACGCTGGCGAATTCCACGCCGATCACGCCGCCGCCGAGGACGATGACGCGCTCGGGCACGTAATCCAGCGTGAGTGCTTGATCGGAGGTCATGATCCGGCCGCCGATCTCGAGGCCGGGTAGCGATTTGGCGTAGGAGCCGGTTGCCAGCACGAGGTTTTCACCGGTGTACTGCTCGCCGTTCACCTCGACCGTCGTCGGCCCCACCATCTTCCCGTAGCCCTCGATGAGGGTGACGCCTCGGGACTTGATGAGTCCTTGCAGTCCCTTATACAGGCGACCGACGACGCCGTCGCGGTACTTGTTGACCTGAGGCATGTCGATGCCCTCGAACGTCGCCTTGACGCCGAACTCATCGGATTCACGTGCCGAGTCGGCGACTTCGGCCGCGTGCAGGAGTGCCTTGGTCGGTATGCACCCCCGGTGCAGGCACGTGCCTCCGAGTTTGTCGGCATCGATGAGGATGACGGACTGGCCGAGTTCTGCTGCTCGGCATCAGTCCCGGGTGAAGTCCTCGACGAGTTCGACGAAGGTTCGAACGGCCGCACCGGTGCCGCCTTTGGGGGTGTAGCCGTAGGCGGACTTCTCGTTGTAGGCCGGACCGGCGATGTCGATATGCACCCACGGTTGGCCCTCGGGGACGAATTCTTTGAGGAACACACCGGCCGAGAGCATGCCGCCGAGGCGATCACCGATGTTCGCGATGTCCGCGGTTGCAGAATCCAGCGACGGACGCAGATCCTCCGGTAGCGGCATCGGCCACATAGCCTCACCGGCTGCGTTCGCCGCATCGATCACCTGGGTGCGCGCATCATCGTTGTTGGCCATCACTCCCGCGGTTCGCGAGCCGAGTGCGATGCGTTGCGCACCGGTCAAGGTTGCGACGTCCACGATGAGATCGGGGTTCTCTTCGACCGCCATGCCCAGGGCATCGGCCAGGACCAGGCGGCCTTCGGCATCGGTGTTGAGAACCTCGACGGTGGTACCGCTGTAGGTCGTGAGCACGTCACCGGGGCGTTGCGCGGTGCCACTGGGCAT
>RGQW01000218.1 GCA_010029945.1 Actinomycetota bacterium
ACGACCACACGGCCACGTGGGCGAGTGGTGCCGATCGATGCGCGGATGGTGTCGCCTGACCCGACGCAATCCAAGGTGCTGTCTGCACCACCGCCCGTGTCGGGACCGATCATTGCGGTACCCGTTAACCGACGTAGTGCCCGTGCCAGGCCATCGAAACCAGTGACGACGTCGGCTCCGAGCTGACGAGCCGCCGCCATTTGATGCGGGTAACGGCCAGCAGCAACAATGCGCGCATCTGGCCGGAAGTGCCGAACAGCCGCAACCGTTGAAATACCGATCGTCCCCAATCCAATGACGCTGATAAGCGGAGCCTCGTCACGCGACCGCAGGGCGATGAGCGCGGCATGAACCGACCCTGCCACGGGCTCGATCAGTACGGCCTGCTCGTCACTAAGCGACTCTGGTACGGAATGCATCTGGGACGGATGAGCCCACATTCGCTCCGCCCAGCCCCCTCCTGCAGAGCAGCAGAAACCGGTCTGGATACCAGGCTCGAGATGCCCGGCCACGATGTGGCTGTAGTCATGACCATCGGCTGGGGCGCTGACGTCGTCGGGCACCGGTAGGCCACGGCATCGGTGTCCGAGGACAGGGTCGATGACGACACGCTTTCCCTCGGCGGTCCGAGCAAGTACCTCGTGACCAGGAATGAACGGCATGGACACCCAGGGATCGAAGTAGGCCGATGCTCGGCCCTCGATGAGCGCGAGGTCGGAGCCGCAGATACCCGACAACAGCACCTCGAGTTCCTGCCACTCCGGCGCTGGAGCCTGTTGATTCGCGGAATTATCGAAACTGAGGGGACCACGTCCACGGGCGTTAGGCGAGCCGAGTACAGAACCAAGCCGTGACGCTGCGAAACGCCGATCGCGGTTGAGAATGCGCAGTGCCTTCATCGTCGCACCCTCGTGTTGATGGGTGCGCTGAGCGGGCCCAACGGTAGGGGAGGCCGACGTGCGCCTTTCACTCGACGCCAGTCCTCGACGAGCCAGCCGCGGGTTCGGGCAATCGCCGCCAGTCGTGTCTCTGGGTTGACTGCCACGGGGAATCCAACGGCTTCGAGAAGTGGTAGATCTGACGACGAGTCGGCATAAGCAACACACTCCGCAAGGTCGAGTCCCTCGCGTTGGCAGTACTCGTCAAGAAGTTGTGCTCGGGCCTCTCCAGTTGGGGGAACGGTCACCATCTCGCCGGTGTACCGGTCGCCGTCAACAGCCATTTCCGCGGCGATGATTTCGTCGAAGAGAGGTGCGAGGCCGGCGACGTGGAAATCAAGCGCACCCGTGATCAACACCGTGCGGTGACCTGCGGCCCGATGTTCGCGCACGCGTCGTAGGCCGTCGGGAAAACAATTCGCCAAGATGAGATGACCGAGCATCTCCTCGGTGTCGTTGGACACCTGTTCCACTGGGGCATCGCGATAGCGACGGTAGAAGTGTCGAAGAAAGTCAGTGCGGTCACGCCGGTCCAGTCGAAGAAGACCGGGGGCCTCGGCCAAGGTCTTGGCGACGTAACGAAAGCGATCGACCGGATCGAGGCGACGAGTGGCGAGCCAGCTGTAGCTGGTCACGACGTTCGATGCAATGAGCGTGTTCTCCAGATCGAAGGCCGCCACATGGCGGGATGGGTCAAGAACCTGTGAGCGCAGCCGCGCCGACCGATCGGTTGAGCGAGAACGTCCAGGGGTCGTGCGCACGCGCGCATGTTGGATGACCGATGGAAGGTGAATTTCGCTGATGTAGTGAGGCCAATCAACGACAGTGGGGTCGAAACAAAATGCATCCTGATCGGCATGATCAAGGGAGTCCCACAGCGACATCAAATTGTCGACCTGGTAGATCGCCTCACATTCGGTGTACAGGCCGTACAGCTCGACATATTCGAGCGCTCGGTCGATATCCGCCCGACGGGCTTCCACCGCCGCGGACCACTCCGCCTGTCGGCCTCGCAGGGGAAGTGCATGCAACCCGCGCTCGGCGATGCCGAGGGCGCGCTGCTCTACATTGGCAAAAGCGTCGACATCCACAGTCGGGTCGCACAGCACATCAACGAGGGCCGCAAACCGGGCAGGCATCAGCGGCTCATGTCTCAGGTCGCCCACATCGACTGCCAACTCACCGCGGGTGAGATCGGCGCCTTGTTGATTGAAAACGCCGCTATCAAATCAGAGTTGCCGCTGTTCAATCGTCGCCAACGCCAGTTGCGGCGCCTCTGGACAATTCAGCTTAAGCCCTCGAAAGCGGGCTTTTTGCAACCGGCTGCCATTGATTTCGCACCGACTGGCGTGCGCGATACCGACACCTATGGA
>RGQW01000219.1 GCA_010029945.1 Actinomycetota bacterium
CGCCTCGTAAATCGGGGCCGAAGACGCGGATCTGCTCCTGGAGTTCGGCAACGGACCGCGGCGGACTGTCCACACCGACGAGCTCCCCGGCTTTCGCCCACTCCCGCACGTAGGCGTCTTCGCCCCCGGGTATCGGGCCGCCCCACACACGATGGGTTGCCAAGAAGGAATCGGTGAACGCGACGTGCACCCAGCGCAAAAGATCGGGATCACCGGCCGAGTACTCGCGCAACTCTCCGTCTACCGGATACATGCCTCGAACTTTTCGATGCATCCCGCGCACTCGAGCGCACTCACGGTCGGCCATCGCCGTATCGCCGAACGTCACCACCGTCAGCCACTGGGTGGTTCCTGCCAGTCGGCCCAGCGGGTCCTCTTCGTACCGCGAGTGCTGCACCACTCCGGCGAGCGCTCCGGGGTGCAGGGCTTGCATCAACAGCGCCCTCACTCCCCCGACGAGCGTGGGCAAGGAACCGTGCACCGTCCAGGCCGCGGACCCCGGGCCGAAATAGCCGGAATCAACTCCGTCGGCCAACTGTCGCACCCATTCGGGGGTTCCTTCCGGATCACCGGAAATGATGCGACGGAAGCCCTGGGCGACTCGAGTTCGCGCCATATCGATGGCGCCGGTCACGGGAAGCATGCCGTAAGCGTGCCAAGCGACCGGGCGACTCGCACCTTGACGTGGTCGCCGAGCACCAACACGCCACGGCGCCGGGACTCGTGGAGGAGTCGAGTCCCGGCGCCGCTTCGCGTCAACAGACGCTTTGTTCTATTCGGCAGCGGTCAACGTCACCGTCACGTCCTGCGTGCGTCCATCGCGAAGAATCGTCAGCTCAACGGAATCTCCGGGTGCGTTGGATCGAATGGACACGATGAGTTCCGTCGACTCGGCAATGACGTCGCCATTGACAGCGGTAATGACGTCACCGTCCAACAGTCCTGCTTCATCCGCTCCCGATCCCGGCGTGACCTCAGCGACACGGGCTCCCGGGCCAGGGAAAGACGTGTCCAGGGAAACACCGATCACCGGAGTGCTCGACGATCCAGTGGAAATGATCTCGTCAACGATGCGCTGAGCCGTGTCGATCGGGATCGCAAAGCCGAGTCCGATACTTCCGGCTGCTCCACCGACGGCACCCAATGTCGCGATCGCCGTGTTCACGCCGATCACCTCACCGGAGCCATTCAGCAACGGTCCGCCCGAGTTCCCCGGGTTGATCGCAGCATCGGTCTGGATCGCATTGATGAAGGACGTCGATCCTTGACCACCGGCCGTTACCGGTCGCTCGAGGGCGCTAATGATGCCGGACGTCACGGTGCCCTGAAGCCCCAGCGGTGAGCCAAGAGCAACGGCTACGTCCCCGACACGGACGCCGGACGATGTCCCCAGCGGTAACGACGGCAGTCCGTCGCGATTGACTTTCACGACGGCAAGGTCGTAGCCGGCATCGGATCCCACGAGGGTGCCGGTGGCGGTTGACTCATCGGAGAAGACGACCTCAACGGTCCCGTTCTCACCAACGCCGCCAGCCACGTGATGGTTCGTGACGATGTATCCGTCTTCGCTGATCACGAATCCGGACCCAGTTCCTCCCTGGCCGACATCCCCGACGTTCAGTTGAACGACGGCGGGCTGCGCTTGGGCGGCCAAGTCAGCGATGCCGGTCAGGACGGGTGTGCTCGTCCCCGCAGCGGCCTCTGGTTCTGCGACCACGGGGGTCGACACCGCGGCGGCCTCCGGAGGGGCCGCGTTCGAGGCGGCCAGGTATCCCACGGCGCCACCGATGCCGCCTGCTACGAGACCGACGACGGCAACACCGGCGATAGCCCCGGTGATGAGACCGGCGTAACTCTTCTTCTTCGGCTCACTACCCATGGGCGCCGGTGTGCTCGGCGGGCCGTAGGGGTAACCGACGTAGGGGCCCTGGTTACCCGTCTGGGTGGCAGGGCCCGGGGGCATGGTTGGAACTGACATAGCGTTTCTCCTCCTTCATCCGGGTCTAGTCCGGATCGAGTCCTATCTGCGTCTTCCCCACTTTGATCCCCGAGACCGGGTTTGGGTTGCATGGATGACCACTCTTTACGGACCTCGTACAAACCCTCGAAAATCCCCAAAGAATTCCGGCATTTGTACGATTTCCCCCAGAGTCCCCTTGCAGATCGCTTGGCTCACACGGACACTCATAATGCGGGAACTTTGGCCAGAGAGGACGCGTCTACCAGGTAGGGAGGAAAGACCATGGCTTCACAGCGCATGGGCGTAGTGGCGCTCGCTT
>RGQW01000220.1 GCA_010029945.1 Actinomycetota bacterium
GTACGAGCCCTCGTAGATGACCTCGGCCATGCTGGGCTTGTAGAACAGGGTGAGGTAGGTGCCGGTGAGCAGGACCACGATGAAGGAGTACAGGGCGATCTCGCCCAGCATGAACGACCAGTGCTCGGGGAAAACCTTGGACAGGTTGCGCGAAAGGAACTTGTTACTGCCGAGGCGCTGATCGACAAACGTGGCGCCAGCGGCGCCGACCTTCTCCACGGGGTGAGCCGTGGGGTTGGTGGTACTCATCCTCGCTCCCAGAAGCTAGGTCCGACAGGTTCTTTGAAATCCGATCTCGCTACCAGAAATCCTTCCTCATCCAGGCGAATCGGCAACTGCGGCATGCGCCGGGCGGCCGGACCGAAGATCACGTCGCCAGAATCAGCAAGATCGAAGGTCGACTGGTGGCAGGGGCACAGCAGGTGGTGCGTGCGATGCTCATACAGGGCGATGGGGCAGCCCACATGGGTGCAGATCTTCGAGTAGGCCAGGATCCCCTGGTAGTCCCACCCTTCCCCCTGCTGGGAGCGGATCTCCTCAGGATCCATGCGCACCAGGATGATGGCGGACTTGCCTCGGTCACGCATGTTCGCGACGGGGTCCTTCTTGAGGTCCTTGATCGACAGCGGCAGAGCCGATACCAGGCCACCCACAGGAATCTCCTCCGGCCGGATGCCTTGCACGTTCTCGCCCGTGTCATGGCCGATGTCGGGGACGATCCGCATGCCGTCGTTCCACGACGTGGAGGACAGGATCTCGACGGGGTTCTCACCGTCCGACTGCCACAGGTCCCGAAGCATGACGACCAATGGAATGGGGAACAGCGCCATGGCTCCGAGCAGGGAGCGTCGAATGATCTTGTAGCGCGCGAAGCCGGACTCTTCTTTGCCGCGCTCGTAATTGCCGGCCGCCTCGGTCTCGTCACTCGTGGACGACTCCATGCCGTGGCGTTCTTGGACGACCTCGACGTCGGGCATCAGTTTCTTGGCCCACTGAATCGCCCCAGCACCGATGAAGAAGATGGCGCCACCGAAGGTCAGCCCAAGAACCAGATTGCTGGCGCCGATCTCACCGAGAACCGGCACGTACACGACGGCGGTGACGTCGATGGTGACGTACGCGATGACGAATACGACGACGAGGATCATCGACAGGGCGAACATGCTCGCGACCTGTCGCTCCGCTCGGCGGGCGGCCTTGGGGTCGGTGTCGGTCACGCGCGGCTTGTGCTCGATGGGGGCCACCGGCAGGTAGCCGGGCTTGACCGTGCCGTCGGAGCCGTGCTCAGGTTGCGCGGGAAGTTTCGCGTCGATGTTGTCGCTCATCGTGCCTTGATTCCAATCCATACGGCCGCGGCGATCAGGGCTGCGAACACGATGGTCCACATGAACAGACCTTCTACGACGGGACCGAGTCGGCCCAAGGACATGCCTCCGGGGCTGGACGCCTCCTGGAGTGAGTCGATGTACGCGAGGATTTGCTGCTTCTCCTCGACCGGGAGGGTCTCGTCGGAGAAGACGGGCATGTTCTGCGGGCCCGTCAACATGGCCTCGTAAATCTCCTGGGGAGTCGCATCCATCAGGCTCGGCGCGTACTTGCCCTGCGTCAGGGCGCCGCCGCCACCAGCGGCCTGGTGGCACTGAGCGCAGTTGATGCGGAACAGGACGCCACCTTCGGCTATGTCGGCGTCGGCGAAATCGAGTTGCTCAGCACTGGGGATCGCGGGGCCGGGAGCCAACGACGCCACCCACGCAGACATAGCAGCGATCTGCTCGTCGGTGTAGATGACTTCCTTGCTCGGCGCCTGCGCACCCGGTGCAGCCATGGGCATGCGGCCCGTAGCGACCTGGAAGTGAACCGATGCTGCACCGACTCCGATCAGTGACGGGCCATTGGCGGACCCTTGAGCGTCAATGCCATGGCAGGAGGAGCAACCCTCGAGGAACAGACGCTTGCCTTCCTCGACCTGCGTCTGCGAACCCATGGCCGCCTCTGCGGGAGCCGTAGTGCTGACTGCGGCGTACCCACCTCCGACGACGAGCAATGCGAAACCAAGTAGTGCCGCGACTACCCAGGGCTTCCGCCGACGACTTGACAGGAACTTCACGGGTGCTGGTCTCTCCTTTGTGATGGGTCGATTTGGTTACTGCAGGATGTAGATCATGAAGAACAGGGCAATCCACACCACGTCGACGAAGTGCCAGTAGTAGGACGTCACGATGGCACGGGTGGCTTGATCGTGGGTGAAG
>RGQW01000023.1 GCA_010029945.1 Actinomycetota bacterium
ATCTTCCACGTACGTACCGCGCCCTTGTCTCCGCACTGACCCTCGCCCTGGTGGCGGGACTGAGCCTCTCCCTTGCCGGACCGGCCCAGGCCAAGAAGCGGGGATTGACCAACTTCGATTCCCTGAAGGGTCAGATCATCCCCTCGGAGATGTTCGGGCTTCACGTGAAGAACGAGCAGTACGGCGTCTGGCCGTCCATCTCCTTCGGCTCTCTTCGGTTATGGGACAACGACGTTGCGTGGTCCAACATCGAGACCGCCCCCGGGGTCTATAACTGGACGAACCTCGATAACGCCATCAACAACGCTCGCGCAAAGGGCGTGACCGACATCATGTACGTGATCGCCGGTACACCTGCCTTCTACAGCGCGAGCACCTGTGTCGTCCCAGCCTGTCTGCCCACCAGCGGTGCCGCCGGCATGCCCACCGATCTTGGCGCATACGACCGTTTCGTCTCCGCGGTCGTCAACCGCTACAAGGGACAGATCACGTCGTATCAACCCTGGAACGAGGCAAATCTGCTGACGTTCTTCGAGGGAACTCCCGCGCAGTTGGCGCTATTGACCAAGCGGACGTACGACATCGTCAAGCAGGTCGACCCGAATGCGGCTGTCGTCGCGACGAGTGTCGGAACACGGCTTGGCGCCAAGAACAACAAGTTCTACAAGTGGTACGGACCGTTCCTCGATTCACTCGCAAACTACGGCTGGCCGATCGACGCGTACGCGGTTCACACCTACCCCCACAGCTTGGGTACTCCGGTGGATCGGGGGATCTTGGGAGAGAAGTTCAACCGTCTGCTCAAGCAGAAGGGCGCTCCCATCAAGCCTGTGTGGGACACCGAGAACAACTTCGGTCTGAAGGGCCCGGGACCACAGAACCCCGATGTCGATATCGAGGGTGCGAAGGCAGCCAACTGGACCGCGATCGCCTACCTCGACGCACTACGGCTGGGTATCTCCCGGGTGTACATGTACACGTGGGAGCCGCCGAACGATCTGTGGGGAATCCAGTACTACGACGGGAGCCCCGGAGCAACAGCCATGCAAACGATGCAGGAGTGGATCGTCGGCACTCGCTACCGCAACTGCAAAACCAACAAGAAGGGCACCAAGGTTCGGTGCAACTTCACCGGTAGCGAAGGCCTGTTCCAGATCGTTTACCCGACCAAGGGACGCAAGACATTCAAAACCAGCAAGCGGTACAGCCAGGCGTGCGACCTTTTCGGAACCTGCTCGCCCATCAAGAATCGCAAGGTGCGTGTCGCTGGTCCGGTCCTGTTGAAGAGGTAGGCCGATGATCGCCTGCCCGGAGTGCGGCGAAGACGGTGATCTCCGTCGCGACGAGGCAGACATCGTGTGTGAGGGGTGCGGTCATCGCTGGTCCTCTGCCTCCGGGGTCTGTGCAACCTGTGGTGGAACGGACCTGGTCCAACGCCCACGTCCGCTCACGCAGTTTTCTCGGGGAACGCAGTTGTCCATCGTTGGGTGGGTGGACGTCGACTGCTGTGTTGTCTGCGACGCCGACGCCCTCGACAAGGCGGTCGCTGCCGGTGGACCACTGCCCGCCGGCTACATTCCCGCCGCCCGCGAACCACGACCATCGGGTGCCGCTAGCTCAGATCAGTGACTGAAGGGTGTCACCTACATCACCGTCGATGCGTAGCGATGCGAGGTCATCGGCCTTTGTTTCCCCTGCATTGACGATGGCGATGGGTTTTCCGTCTTTGTGCGCGTGCATCGCGAAGCGTCGACCCGAGTAGACCGTCAGAGACGATCCGGCAACGAGCAGTGCGTCCGCGGAATCCACCATCGCGTAGGCGTCCTGGACGCGCTCTACTGGCACATTCTCACCGAAGTACACAACATCGGGTTTGTAGTCTCCTCCGCACTGTGTGCAGGAGACCATCACGAAAGTCTCGAGGGCGTCCTCGGGAATATCCGTGTCACCATCAGGGTTGATTCGATCAGACGCGACCGTCAGCCACGGGTTCGCGTGCGTGAGGCGCTCGTGCACATCGTTGCGGTCCTCGAACGTCCGGCAGGTCAAACACACCACCCGGTCGAGTCGACCATGCAGGTCGATCACATTTCTGGAACCAGCCGCCTCGTGCAAGCCATCAACATTCTGCGTGATGACACCCGCGATGACACCCCGACGTTCGAGCTCAAACAGCGCCGTGTGGGCGATGTTCGGTCGAGCTTGGCGAAAGCGTGTCCACCCGACATGACCACGGGCCCAGTAGCGCTTTCGTCCCTGCGGATCTTTGAGGAACTGCTGGTACGTCATGGGTGAGTGACCACGGGTGAAGGCACCGTTCGGACCTCGGTAGTCCGGAATGCCCGAGGCGGTCGAGCATCCCGCTCCGGTGAGCGCTACAACTCGCTTGCCATCCATCCATTCGGCCAAGGTGGAGGCAGTGGCGAGTGTTGTCACCCCGTCAGTCTCCCCCAAGAATTCCCGACACGCTCGTCGCTCGGTCTGCCCACTGCCACTCGCCCACCATCCATTGACGACCGCGGGCCCCCATCTCACGCCTTCGGGTTTCGTCGTGCGCGAGTTCGACGATTTCCGCGGCAATTGCCTCGGGATTGGTTCCAATGAGCTTTCCGGTTTCTCCGTCCTGCACAGCATCGACGCTGCCGCCGCTGTCGCCGACGAGGATCGGCACCCCCGCTGCCGCCGCTTCCAAGAACACGATCCCCAAGCCTTCGACGTCGACTCCCCATCGGCGGGTGTGTGTGGGCAGAGCGAAAACATCCATCGCGTCATACGCGGCGGGAAGCTCCGACTCGGGCACTGATCCTGCGAAGACGACCCGATCCTCGACGGATAGCTGGCGGGCGAGATTTTCCAGTTCTCTACGGTGCGGACCATCGCCGGCGACCAGCACGTGCGCGTCGGGGACGGCCCGACGCACGTAGGGCAGCGCACGAATGAGTAGGTCCACTCCCTTACGCGGTACCAGTCGAGTCAGTGTGCCGATAACGAACGCGTTACTCAGGTTGTGGCGACGTCGGAAGTCCGCACCGCCGTTGCCGGGGCTAAAGCGATCGGTGTCGACACCGGGTGAGAGTCGGTGCAATTTGTCCGCGGGTTGGATGTACTGGCTCAGGATTCGATACGTGAAGTCACCGAGATACGTCACCGCACGGGCACCGTTCAACGGCTGCACGAGGGCTCTTCCACCTGGCAATTGCGCCCATCCGGCTTCATTTCCGTGTGTGATCACCAGGGCGGTAGGCAGGTCGTGTCGTCGGAGCAGCGGGATGAGGTACGCATTCGGCATACCCGAACCGAGCATGATCTGCCCTGCTCCCGTGGCGGCCGCGACCTCGGCAACAGCCTTCGCCACACGAGGTGTGGGGATAACGGACCCGCTGTATCGGTGGACCTCGTATCCAGCAGACGCATCGAAGGCTGGCGATTCGCTTTCGGCTGGACCAAAAACTGCAAAGGAGTCAGGGTCAAGGCGTCGGAGGATCTCGTGGACGAACGTCTGAATGCCACCGCGGCGCGGAGGAAGATCGTTCGTCACGACCAGGGTGCGCACGCTGTCTCCCCTTTCGTCCCGATTCCGGCTTGAGGCATATTCACGATGCGTACTCACAACGGTCGTTCACGCGAACTATGAGAAGACCACCGTGCGTTGACCATCCAACAAGACTCGATCCTCGGCGAAGAGTTTGACCGCACGAGCCAGCACAACGCGTTCGACATCGCGCCCAATCTGAGCAAGATCCTCCGCCGTCTGGTGGTGCTCAACCCTCTCGACGTCTTGCTCGATGATCGGACCTTCGTCCAGATCTGCGGTCACGAAATGAGCCGTCGCTCCAATGAGCTTCACCCCACGGTCATACGCCTGGTGATACGGCCGTGCACCCTTGAAACCCGGAAGGAAGGAGTGATGAATGTTGATCACTCGCCCTTCGAGATCTCGGCACAGGTCATCGCTGAGAATCTGCATGTAGCGAGCGAGAACTACCGCGTCGATCCGGTACTCCTCGATGATCTCCCTCACGCGGCTCTCGGCTGCGGCCTTCGAGCCCTCGACACCAGAGGCGACCGGCACGTACATAAACGGGATGTCGTACTGCTCCGCGATGACACGACATGCTTCGTGGTTCGAGACAATGACGGGGACGTCCATGGCGATTTCGCCATGGGATTGTCGGTAGAGAAGGTCAACGAGGCAGTGGTCGTACTGCGACACCATGATGAGGATTCGCGGTAGATCGTTCTCGGTACGCAAGGTGATCGTCGGCGAGAAGTGCGCTGTTGCCGCTTCCAGGCGGGCACGGACCACCTCGACGTCGGTGGTATTCGCCTCGAATCGTGTGCGCATGACGAACACACCCGTGCTCTCGTTCGTGTATTGCGCTTGCTCGAACACATTGCCCTCGAGTTCGAGGAGGGCGCCGGAGATCGCATGAATGATCCCGCGCGCGTCGGGGCAGCGAAGGGTCAAGATGAAACGATTACTGGACACGCGGGTCTCCTGGTCAACAAGCGGGATCGCATGAGCGTACCGAGCACCTGCTCACCTGGCAGCACCTGTCTCACTACGTCACCTACGGTTGACCAATGTCAACAGTGAACATCCGCCAGGCCCTGCCCGATCGCCTGCGGGGCGCCGCCCTGCTCGGCATCGTGGTGGTGAACGCCGCGTTCCTCGGCATCAGTGCCGACGGGTTTACCGCCGACTCAATCGAGGGTTCCGCGAATCGGGTGACGGCATTTCTGGTTATCGTTCTCGCGCAGGGGAAGTTCTACCTGTTGTTTTCTTTCCTGTTCGGATACAGCGCGTCGTTCATTCTTCGAGACAACAGCAAGCCGAATCGACGACGCTACCTGCGTCGCCTGCTGGTCTTGTTTCTCTTTGGTCTTGTTCACGCGGTCTTCTTCTTTTTCGGCGACATTCTGATCGCCTACTCGATTCTCGGACTCCTTCTGTTCGCCCTCTCACGGTTGTCTGATCGAGCACTACGGCGCTGGGCCATAGCTGTGTTCTCCACTGCCGTTGTCCTTCTGCTGATCATTGCGTTGCTGATAGCAGCATTTCCCGAAGACAGTTCGAGTGGTAGTGCCGGTGGCTTGCTGGATCAGGCACTGACAACAGGGACTTTCACTGATGCTGCTCTCGCACGACTCGAAGCACTGCCGTCGATACTTTTCGGTGGCTTCTTCCTGCAAGCGCCGATGGCTTTCGCCGCGTTCATTCTCGGTCTTCGCGCGTCACGAGCGCGCTTGCTCGCCCAGCCGGCGGATCACCTTTCGCTATGGCGGTCGTGTGCTCGGTGGGGTTTGGCTGTCGGTCTTCCTCTCCAGGTGGTCGCTGGGGTCTTGCAGGTGAACGCACTAGCGACCGGTGACGGTGTTTTCTCCCCGGCTGGGGCGTTTGGTTTGGCGCTCGGGTTTTGCACTGCACCGATTCTCACGGCGGGCTACGTCGGTACCGTCGCGTTGTTGCTCGCGCGACGCCCAGGGTTCATGTCGTTCACCGCGCCCGCCGGTCGCATGTCCTTGACGGTCTATATCGGTGAGTCGGTACTGATGTCGCTGCTGTATTGCGGCTACGGACTTGGGTTCTTCGGTCAATGGGGCGCGTTCGCGGTGGTGCTCTCCGGGATTGTCACCTGGGCGTTCCTTTCCCTGGTCGCATGGCAGTGGATGAAGCGGTTCGACCAGGGACCCCTGGAGAAGATCGCTGCACTTGGGACAGGGAAGTCGCGTCCCGCATCCAACGGATGAGGATTCCATCGTCGGGTCCGCGACCACCCCACACGCCCGCATAACGTTCGGCGCGCGGTGTTAGACGCGGCACGACTACCAACACGGCCCCCTTGGTGGATGCGTCAGCCGGACAGGCACGCCTCGTAGAGATCCTTGGGGATCTCCGCATCACTGGGGTAGTCGCCGTCGCCGTAGGTCCCGCAGACGTCTGCTGGGTCCTTCGGAATCCAGAACTGTCCTTCGGCCTGGAAGATGATGTTGGCCGGCGCGCCGGAAGCATTCCCATCTGACTGTCCTGCCGCACCGTTGATTCCATAGGCGACGGCCCACCCGTCCGAGCAGGCGATCGAATCCGGGTACCACTGATTCGCCCCATCGCTCATCTCCGAGATGTACTCCTCGGCCTCGCCGTTCACGATCTTGTCGGTGCATTCGGTCATGCCGCCCACCATCTCGCCTTCATCGGACGAACACGCAGTCATCAGACCGACGGTGAGGGCGCCAGCGCCCACGAGGGCAAAGATTCGAATCGTCATGGTTCTCCTTGCAGCTGCGTTCAACGTCACAGGTAAAGAATCCGACACGACGGTATCCTCACGTCGTACCGACACTCGGCTACGACTGCGCCATGTCGACGAACCGTGAGTAGTGACCCTGGAAGGCGACGGTGATCGTTGCGGTTGGCCCATTGCGGTGCTTGGCCACGATGAAGTCTGCTTCGCCCGCGCGGGGCGACTCCCGTTCGTAGAAATCCTCACGGTGCAGCAACAGAACCATGTCCGCATCCTGTTCGAGCGAGCCGGATTCGCGAAGGTCGGCGAGCATCGGACGCTTGTCTTGCCGTTGCTCAGGACCACGGTTCAACTGGCTGATCGCGATAACGGGAACATCGAGTTCCTTCGCCAGCAACTTGAGGGAACGTGAGAACTCCGACACTTCCTGTTGACGAGACTCCACGCGTTTACCGCTCGACATCAACTGTAAGTAGTCAACGACGACGAGCCGGAGATCATGCCGTTGCTTCAAGCGACGACACTTGGCGCGGATTTCCATGAGGTTCATGTTTGGTGAATCGTCAATAAACAACGGTGCGTCACTAACCGTGCCCATCTTGCCGGCAAGTTTGGACCAGTCGGACTCACTCATCGTTCCCGAACGCATGTGCTGCAGTGGCACCTGAGCCTCTGCAGACAGCAGCCGCATGACGATCTCGTTGCGACTCATCTCCAGGGAGAAGATCACGCTCGTGAGCCCGTGCTTGATAGATGCGGTGCGGCAAACGTCCAGAGCCAGCGTCGACTTCCCAAGCGCCGGCCGGGCAGCGATCATCACTAGTTGTCCAGCGTGCAGGCCATTGGTCAACGAGTCTAGATCCGTGAACCCGGTCGGCACTCCGACCATCTCGCCGTCGCGGTTGGAGATCGCCTCGATCTCGGTGAGCGCCTCACCCATGATCTCGTTGAGTGGCAGGTAGTCCTCGCTGGTGCGCCGCTCGGTAACTTCGTACACCTCGGCCTGGGCACGATCGACGGTGTCGTCGACATCACCGGTACCCGCGTAGCCCATCGACACGATCCGTGTTCCGGCTTCCACGAGGCGCCGGAGAATCGCCTGCTCACGAACGATGCGCCCGTAGTAGTTGGCGTTGGCCGCCGTGGGAACCAAGGAGACGAGGGTGTGCAGGTAACTGGCGCCGCCGACCCTCGAGATTTCACCACTCTTGGTGAGTTCGGACGCGACCGTGACCGCATCCGCGGGTTCGCCGCGGCCATACAACTCCAGGATGGTGGCGTAGATCGTCTGGTGCGCAGGTCGGTAGAAGTCCGAGTCACGAACAAGTTCAACAACGTCGGCTATCGCGTCTTTGCTCAGCAGCATCGCCCCGAGGACCGACTGTTCGGCGGCAGAGTCATTGGGTGGGGTCCGGTCAGGTTGCCCCGTCTGCTCATCGGGGAGGGGGAACTCCGCAACGCTCACCTGTGCACCCCTTCCTCAGCACCACACACCATCGTCATGCGGCGATCGCACCCGTTGTACCCCGGACCTGTGACAGTGTGGCCCGCAGCAACGCGACGGTACGGATGCAACGGACGTATGTCCACGTGCACTGTCGACAACTCTGTGCATTTCCTGCGGACAACCGTCGAGAGGTTGAGGACAACGTGGGGACAATCTGGGGATGACCATATGAATTTCTCCGAACAGAGAAGGATGTGAGCGTGATTTTTCTTCCCCAGCCTGGGGATGAATATTTCCCTCGCGTCTGAATAACATGACGGCCGTGTCCTCCCCGTCACCCCGATCGACGCCGTTTCGCATCACCGCCGTCTGCTTAGGCAATATCTGCCGCTCACCGATCGCCGAAGCTGTCATCCGGGATCGCGCCACCACGGCAGGCCTCGGCTCGCTCGTGACAGTCGATTCCGCCGGTACCGGCGATTGGCACCTCGGCCACGGCGCTGATCCGCGTTCCCTGTCGACGCTCGACAACCACGGCTACCAACTCGAAGGTCACATTTCACGCCGTATCGATGCCGATTGGTTCGACGGCTTGGACTTGGTGCTCGCCATGGATTCGATGAACTACCGGGACCTGCTCGCTCTCGCGGCGATGACGGACAGCGAGCCGGACCTTCGCATGCTGCGGAGTTTTGATCCAGCGCTCGCGCATCTCGAGGCTCCACATCCGGAGCTGGACGTTCCCGACCCGTACTACGGCGGACGGGACGGATTCGGGGCTGTCTTGAGCATGATCGAGGCCGCCGCGGATGGCCTCGTGCGTGACCTACCGGACCGCTTGGGCCGGTAGGTCACGTCACAAGAAGCAAGGGACTACGCGGGTGGAGCTCCGTACTGGTTCTCGGCCGGGTTCCCAGCCTGAGCCCAGAGCACGATCATGATGATGATTCCGGCGCAAGGAATAAGCACCAGCAACTGCAGCCAACCGCTCTTGCCCGTGTCGTGCATACGGCGCGAACCCGCCGCATACAACGGAATCGCCAACGCGATGGCAAGCACAAACACCAGCAGTGAGTACAGGATGGAGTCGGTTCCCACGATCACTGCGAGCAGCGACTGAACCACCACCTGAACGATCACCACAAAGAGCCAGAACCACCAAAATTCCGACCGGCGGGCGCGGCCACTGAAGTTCGCATAGTTCGAAAGACATGTAGAGATAGCTTGTCCGAAGCCCATTGCACTCTCCTCTCAAGCGCCCTCCTTACGGGCGCTTTATCCTCCCGCGAATGTCCACCGATATCCATCACATTCCCGATTTCTTCCACAGACGCGACTCGATTCACTACGGTGGCGCTGTGAAGGAGGCAACATGTCTGAAGTAACCCCTCCGAGTCCTCAGCCGGCAGCTCCCCAGAATGGACTGGGAACTGCTGCTCTGGTGCTCGGCATCGTTCAATTCTTCTGCTTTCCCTTGATCGGTGGTGTTCTCGCTATCGTCTTCGGAAAGATGGGAATGGCAAAGGCCGAGCAGGGGCTCGCAACCAACGGTGGAGCCGCGAAGGCTGGCTTCATCCTTGGCATCGTCGGCTTGGCACTGTGGGTCTTGCTCATCCTCATCACTGTGCTTGGTGGGATGTTCGGGAGCTAACGCTCTCGCTGACTACGCAACAACACGGAGGCCGGGATCGTTCGATCCCGGCCTCCGTCGTGTTCGCTATCGCGGTGGAGTTCGCTGCTAACTGGGCACTACCTCGATGGTCACCCGTGCCACCACATCCGGGTGTAGATCGATCGCCACCGTATGGCTGCCGGTCTTCTTGATCGGGGCCGAGATCTGCACGTTGCGCTTTTCGACCAGCGGGCCACCGGCCGCCTTAATGGCGTTCATGACGTCGGTGTTCGTCACCGAGCCAAAGAGCTTGCCGCTGTCCCCTGCCTTCGCGGGGACGTTGACCGTCAGCGCTTCGATCTCCGCCTTCACTTCCTTGGCGTGATCGAGGTTGCGGATCTCCCGGGACTTTCTAGCCCGCTTGATCTGGGTGACCTGCTTCTCCCCGCCTCGGGTCCAGCCGATAGCCAGTCCACGCGGGAGCAGGTAGTTGCGTCCGTAGCCATCCTTGACTTCGACGATGTCTCCCGCGTCGCCGAGTCCGGCAACTTCTTGGGTAAGGATCAATTTCATGTCGCGTCCCCTTACCGAGCTGTCGAGGTGTAGGGAAGAAGGGCCACCTCGCGAGCGTTCTTGACCGCCATCGCGATATCCCTTTGGTGCTGGGTGCAGGTTCCGGTCACTCGCCGCGCGCGGATCTTGCCGCGGTCGGAGATGAACTTGCGTAGCAGGGTGATGTCCTTGTAGTCGATTCCCTCCACGCCTTCCTTGCAGAAGGGGCAGGCCTTCGCCTTGACCATCCGCTGTTGCGCTTGGTGCTTGTCGCGCTTGTTGTCGCGTGCCATTGGTTTCTCCTGTTTTTTGAAGTACGTCTGTGCTGTCTAGAAAGGGGGTTCGTCGAAGTTGTCGGATGTGCCGCCTGTGGTCCAGGGATCCTCCGCAGGTGCTGCACCACCAGAATCCGCGCCGAATCCGCCGCCGCCACGCTGGACGCGGTTCACCTTCGCCGTCGCATAACGCAAGGCGGGACCCACGTCGTCAACATCGATTTCGAACGACGTTCGCTTCTCCCCTTCCCGCGTCTCGTAGTTCCGCTGCTTCAAGCGGCCGGTAACGATCACTCGCGAGCCCTTGGTCAACGACTCGGCAACGTTCTCGGCGTACTGACGCCACACGCTGCACCGAAGGTAGGTCGGATCGGTGTCTTTCCACTCGTTGGTCTGCTTGTCCATGTAGCGCGAACTAGACGCCACGGTGAAGGACGCCACGGCTGCGCCACTGGGGGTGAAGCGCAGCTCCGGATCGTTCGTCAGGTTTCCGACAACGGTGATGTTGATGTCGCCGAGTGCCATGTCAGCCTCCAAGAGCGGCGTCGGCCTTGGCCGCAGCCTTGGTGACGACGGGGCGAGTGACCTTGGTGCGCACGATCGCCTCATTGAGGTTCAACTGGCGGTCGAGTTCCGCCACCGACTCGGGAGTGGTGGTCAGATCGAGCACAACGTAGATGCCTTCGGCCTTGTGGTTGATCTCGTAGGCCATCCGGCGACGGCCCCAGATGTCGACGTTGTTGACGGTGCCACCATCCCCGCGGACGACGTTGAGAAACGCCTCCAGGCTGGGCTGGATGGTCTTCTCTTCTAGATCGGGGTCGAGAATGATCATGACCTCGTAATGACGCATGAAATGCCCACCTCCTTTGGACTGAGCGGCCCCGGATCTCTTCCGGAGCAGGAGGGCTCTGTGCGTGCCGTCGGTTTCCCGACAGCCTGAGAAGGGTAACCGCGGCTCTCTCTCCCCTCCAACCCGGGTACTGGCTGTTGCCTAGAGTGCGGGTATGCGGATTGCGACGTGGAATGTCAACTCGATTGGAGCTCGCATCGAGCGGGTAGTCGAGTGGCTGGAGTCCGCTCAGCCCGATGTGGTGGCGCTCCAGGAGTTGAAGTGCACCACCGAAGCCTTTCCTGAGATGCCGATCCAGGCGCTGGGGTACGACGTCGCCGCGCACGGGAACGGCCGTTGGAACGGAGTGGCAATTCTCTCCCGGGTAGGACTCGACAATGTGGTCCTCGACCTCGCCGACCAGCCCCCGTACGAGGACGTGATCGAAACCCGCGCCATCGGTGCCACGTGCGGTGGCGTGCGTATGTGGAGCTTGTACGTGCCGAACGGACGAGAGCCCGACCACGAGCACTACGCCTACAAGCTTCGCTGGTTGGCCGCCCTGAAGGCGACCGCCGAGGCTGAGTTGGCGGCGAATCCTGACCTGCCGTACGCCCTGACCGGTGACTTCAACGTGGCACCGCGCGATGAGGACGTGTGGGACATCTCGTTGTTCACCGATTCCACACACGTGACCCCGGCCGAGCGCGAGGCCCTCGCGAACGTGCAATCGGTCGGCCTTTCCGAAGTGATGCCGCGCGCACTCAAGGGCGAGCCGTTCACTTTCTGGGACTACCGCAACGGCGCGTTCCACCGGGGCTGGGGAATGCGCATCGACTTGGTGCTCGGTAATACGCCGTTCAACGCTGCGGTCAGCGACGCCTACGTGGATCGCGAGGCGCGCAAGGGTAAGGGGGCGTCCGATCACGCGCCGGTCGTGGTGGATCTCGATATCGCGTGACTTTGCTGAGAACCTGAGCACGTGAGCCTCACCGTCCGCACCATCAGCGCCGATCAGCACGCGCGCTGGTTGCGATCGCGCCCCGCGGTGTCCTTCCTGCAGCTGCCGTCCTGGGCGGATGTGAAGGTCGGCTGGCGCGGGGAGTCGGTGGGTTGGTTCGACGGTGATCGACTCGTCGGGACTGCGCTCGTGCTGCACCGACCGGTGCCGAAGGTGCGTCGTCGTTCGCTTTCCTATATCCCCGAAGGCCCGGTGGTGGACTGGAGTTCATCGCGCTGGCGGCCCCAGGATTGGCTCGATCCATTGCTCGAGCACTGCAAAGCCGTGGGTGCTTTCCAGGTGAAGATGGGTCCGGCGTTGGCAACGCGTCGTTGGGATTGCGCGACGGTCAAAGCCGCTCTTGCCGAGGCGGGCGAACCGAATGCACCGGCAACCCTCGGGCAGATCACCGCCGATTGGCACTCCACCGCCGCGCGCGAGGTGATCGAGGCGCTGCGCAGTTCCGGGTGGGAGCAGCCCGAAAGTTCTGGCGCGGGGTTCGGTGATGTGCAGCCGCGCTTCGTTTACTGCGTTTCTTTGCAAGATCGAACGCTGGACGATGTCTTCGCCGGCTTCAATCAACTGTGGCGTCGTAACGTGCGCAAAGCAGAGAAGTCGGGGGTGGTGGTTCGTCTGGGGTCACGCGAGGACCTCGCGGACTTCCATCGCGTATATGTCGAGACGGCCGAACGCGATCACTTCACTCCTCGCGGACAGGTGTACTTCGAGCGCATGTGGGATGCACTCAATTCGTCGACCGACGGTTATCACGAA
This sequence comes from Actinomycetota bacterium, assembly GCA_010029945.1. Classification (GTDB taxonomy): domain Bacteria; phylum Actinomycetota; class Actinomycetes; order S36-B12; family S36-B12; genus S36-B12. The sequence goes on from RGQW01000023.1 coordinate 12,738, forward strand.
ATGACGCTCCACTTGGCGGAGTACGAGGGTCACCTCGCCGCAGCCACCATCATGATCCGCGTCGGGGATCGTGCGTGGTACTCCTACGGTGCTTCCACAACAGCCGATCGGGACGTCCGCCCGTCCAATGCTCTCCAGTGGGACATGATCACGCGTGCACACGCGGCCGGTTGCTCGGTCTACGACCTTCGCGGCATCTCCGACACGCTGGATCCCGCCAATCACCTCCTCGGTCTCGTCCGCTTCAAAGTGGGTAGTGGCGGGTACGCCCAGGAGTACATCGGTGAGTGGGATTTTGCGTTGCGCAAGACATGGGCGCGCGCGTACGCCGCCTACTCGGCGCGCGCCCGAACGTAGGGCAAGATCGAACCGATGACTTTCTCCGTTGCTGTCGATGGATCCCGTTGGCGGGCGCACCAGGATTCGGTCGTCGATGCCATCGTTCACGCGTCCGGGAATATTCCTGTGCCCGTCATTAAGGGAAACGGATACGGGCTCGGTGCCGGCATCTTGGCGCGGGAGGCCATGCGTATCGGAGCGGACACCATCGCCGTCGGCACGGTGTTCGAAGTCGACGACGTCGCAGCGGACACGCAAGGCGACATTGTCGTCCTCGAACCGTTCGATCCGGTCGACCGTGCGGCGTCGGCCGAATGGGCGCGCCTGGGAGACCGATTACACGCGGGTCGTGTCATTCGCACGATCGCCACTTTCGACTCGCTGCGGTCTCTCGCCCAAGACTCGGGCTCGGTCCGCGTCATCCTCGAAGCGAACACATCCATGCACCGTTTCGGGTTTCGCGAATCTGAGTTGCTTGCGGCACTGGCTGACGGGGACGTTCGGGAAGCCATGGAGCGTGGACGTGTTCTGGTCGAAGGATTGGCCATACACATGCCGATCGATCAGCCGGCGGACGATGCGCCTCCGCGCGGTGTGGGTGAGGGCAGCGCCAAAGCCCGGGAGGTCGTGCGATGGGCGGGCCTGTGGCAGACCGAAACCGAGGTGTGGGAGGGACACAACGCTCCGGTCAACACGATCTGGGTGTCCCATCTCGACGACACCGAGCTCTCGGTGGTTCGCTCCAGCGTGAAGGATTCGGAGGTCCGTCTTCGCACAGGCACTCGCTTATGGCTCGGTGATCGGGGTGCGCTCACCGCAAGGGGAACAGTCCTGGCGGTTCACCCTGTCGCGTCCGGCACACGCGTCGGCTATCGGCAACGAACTGGACCCAAAGGGGGGACGCTCGTCGTTGTCTCCGGCGGAACCGCACACGGCATCGGGTTGGCTGGTCCGTCACCGGTCACATCCATCCGGCAACGCATCACCACGGCGGGGATCGGAGCGCTCGACGCAGCGGGCCGAGCGATGTCGCCGTTTTCCTGGCAGGGCAAACAGCGCTGGTTCGCGGAGCCACCGCACCAGCACGTGTCGATGCTGTGGCTCCCGCATCCGTGTGTCATCCCCGAGGTGGGTGATCAGATGACCGCCGAGGTGCGTTTCACGACCTCACGGTTCGACGTGGTTCAGGGTTTGGACGACTGACGCCCGCGAGGGTGAGTGCATCGGGCGCACCGTCGAAGGGTCCGCCACCGGGGTCGTCGGCGTCTGCGGCGATGCCGTCGCCACGCACCGGGTCGTGTGAGGGATGGATCATGTCTCGGATGACCATGGCGGCGAAGTACACGGTCGCGGCAACGTGCACGAATGTCGCTCCTGCGTACAGCCCTGTCCCGAGCGCCTTCGCGTCGTCGACGTCGTAGCCGGCGAGGTGCCACCAGATGGCAACGAAATACACCACTTCTCCGGCTTGCCAGATCAAGAAATCTCGCCATCGGGGACGAGCGAGCGCAGCGAGCGGAACCAGCCACAACACGTACTGCGGCGAGTAGACCTTCCCGGAGAGCACGAACGCGGCGATCACGAGGAAAGCGATCTGCGCCAAGCGCGGTCGGCGCCTCGTGGCCAGCGCGAGCACGGTGATAGCGACGAACAGCGCGAGGAAAGTTCCGGTGGCGACGAGATTCAACGCATCGGCCGGTACCGCAGGCAGTCCCAGAACGCTGGCGGCGTACCACACGGAACCGAAGTCGACGCCGCGATCAGCATTGAACGCGTAGAAGTACCACCAGCCATCCCGGTTCGCGAGCGCGAATGGCACGTTGACAACGAGCCAGGTAGCCGCTGTGCTGCCGGTGAGGATCACCACCGGCCTCCACCGTCCACTGCGCAGTGCCAGGATCGCGAAGGCTCCCAGAAGAAGAACCGGGTAGAACTTCGCGGCGATCGCAAGTCCCAGCGCAACACCCGCCCACCCAGGTT
>RGQW01000221.1 GCA_010029945.1 Actinomycetota bacterium
GCAAGAAAGCTTCGAAGTGTTCGCGGGGGATTTCCCAACGCAGCACCGTGTCCACGACCGCCCGGCACACCGGATCGTCCGAACGCCCACGTTCGAGGTCGGCAAGGAATGCATCGCCCCAGGTGCCCAGCCAGTCGGACTTCTCCTGATCAGACAGCGTCGACGCCAGATCGTCGACGATCTCATCGGCGTACCGCGCGAAGCCGTAGAGCGCGTGGACGTAGGGCCGCTTGCCGGGTGGAAGCAACAACGTTGCGAGGTAGTAGGTCTTGCCATGGGCGGCATTGAGTTCCCGGCACCGTTCGTAGGAGGCGCGCAACTGCGGATCGGTGATCCCTGCGCGGTCCAGATCCCGAGAACTCATGCGTCCGAATCTATCGGCGGGCGCGGGAGCGATACGACGGATCGGGGCCGGTGATGCGCTCGGCAGCGAGGCGACCGGAGACGAGCACCATGGGAACTCCCACGCCGGGCTGGGTTCCCGAGCCGGTGAAGACGACGTTCTCTCCCCACATGTTTCCCGGGCGGAACGGGCCGGTCTGCAGGAAGGAGTGAGCCGAGGCGAAGGGTGCTCCGCGTTCCATTCCCCGGTCGGCCCAGTCTTGCGGGGTGGTGATGTCCTCCACCTCGATGGCATCGCCGAAGCCGACGTAGCCACGCTCTTCCAGGGTCCGAATGACTTCGTCGCGGTACCGGTCCTTGGTCAGCGACCAATCGATGGGGGAGTCGAGATTGGGTGTGGGGAACAGGACGTAGTAGATGTGCTTGCCGTCAGGGGCCAGATCGGGGTCCGAGTGACTCGGGTTCGTCACCAGCAGGCTTGGATCGCTCATGAGTTGCTTGCGGTCGATCAGATCCTCGAAGACGCCCTTCCATGATTTGCCGAAGTGAATGTTGTGGTGCGCAATCTTCGAGTACTCCGCCGATGATCCAGCCAAAAGCAGGTAGCACGAGGGGGAGTAGTCCAGTCGGCGCACACTCCACGGCTCCCGGCCGAGCAAGTCGCGGTAGGCGATGGGCAGGTCGGGGTTGAGCACGAAGGCGTCTGCCGTGATGCGCTCACCGTCGGAAGTGATGGCCGCCGTGGCGCGACCGCCCGACACCTCGATCGTCTCGACGTTCGTGCTGTAGCGGATGGTGACACCGTGCTTCTCGGCGGCCGCCGCCATCGCCTGCGGCACGGCGTGCATTCCGCCCTTGGGGAAGAAGACCCCGGCAACAGAGTCCATGTAGGCGATGACTGCGTAGATCGCGAGCGCGTCGTAAGGCGACAAGCCTGCGTACATCGCCTGAAACGAGTAGACCCGTTCGGTGCGGGGATCGGACAGGAACTCGCGCACTTTGGGAGCCAACTTGCGAAAACCACCGATCGCGAACAAGCGAGCGAGGTCGGGGGTGATCAAGTCCAACGGTGAGTCGATATTCCGATCGATGAAGTCCTTCATTTCGTATCGGTAGAGGTCCGATACGAAGTCCACGTAACGGCGGTAGCCCGCTGCCTCCTGCGGGCCGATCACGGTGCTGATCTCCTCGGCCATCTCGTCGACGTCGGCGTGCACGTCCAAGACGGAACCGTCGGGATAGAACGACCGATACAGCGGCGCCACCGGGGACAACTGCAGCCAGTCCTCCATGGTCTCGCCGAGGCAATCGAAAGCGTCGGCGATGAGATCGGGCATCGTCAGCACGGTGGGGCCGGTATCGATGCGGTACTCACCCGACGGCCCTTGCAACTGCACCTGACCGGCTCGGCCTCCGGGGTGGTCATCGCGCTCGAGAATCGTGACCGCCCGACCGGCGCCCGCGAGTCGCATCGCCGCCGAGAGGCCCGCAAGGCCAGCACCGACGACAACTACCTCGTCCGTCGGCCCCGCCACGGTTCGCGGACCGGTCCACGGCATGAAGCGTTGGGCCTGAGCGAGAACGGACATGGGGCTCCTTGCTAAGCGGACGTGGCTGGCGGGCCACTAAGTGTGCCGTGAATCAGACGCTTCTGCGCGTTGCGGCATACGCCAGCCCAGTGAGCACCTCTCGTGCGTCGTCGGATAGCCCCGCACCATCGAGGGAGGCCAGAGATCGATCGAGGAGCTCATCGATCATCGTTTCGGTGCTCGCGAGGGCCCCGGTGTCCTCAATGATGGAGCGCAGAGTCTCGACACCGGAGTGGTCGAGGCCGGGATCGCCGAGCAGCGCACGCAGATGGCCGCGTTGCGCATCATCGGCTCGCTGGTGCGCGAGAGCGATGAGAA
>RGQW01000222.1 GCA_010029945.1 Actinomycetota bacterium
GCGATCGCGCGCTGGGCTGCAACTCGAGCTTCGTGCACCGATGACCACATCGTCGGTCGGTAGTCCAAGTCGAGAACCGTGTCTCGATCGTCAGATCTACCGCGCAGTTCCAGCCACGCGAAGGACGACTCCGCTGTTGCCCCGAGCGCGAGGGCCCCTTGGCTCATCCACAGCACCCGGCACTCGCGCACATCGTCGACGGGAACCTCGCCTTGGGTCACCGTTGTGTCCGGTGCAGCCTGACCCCGGTAGAAGATGATCTGTGGCTCCTCGGGTGGCGCCAAGGCGGCGAGCACGACGGGAGTCAAAGCCGAAGCGTCGCGGCCGACGTACCGGGTATCCACCCCCCACTCGCTGAGCAGCGCGATGACGTAGTCGCCGAGAGCGTCCGTTCCCACCTTGGTGACGACGGCGGCGTGGTGGCCGTGGCGAGCCGCCGCGACGGCCACGTTGGTGGGGCTGCCGCCAATGGACTTGCGGAAGGTCTGCGGGTCGGTAAAGGAGGCGTTCACTTCCTGGGCATACAAGTCCACGCTCACGCGCCCAACCGTGATGACGTCGGGGACGTCGGTAGACAAATGGGCGGGCATGCGGACTCCTTGGAACGCTCCAAAATGCGCAGTGATCGTGTCACACTATGGCCTCTACCGGCAAGCGACGAACACCTACCCACCGCGAGCGCAAAGCCCCGCCCGCGATCGAAAGGAACGCACGTGGCAACACCAGGATGGACCGTTGTCGTCGTCGGAGCCGGCCGCATGGGCGACATTCGCGCAACGGACCTCGCATCCGACCCGCGCGTATCCGACATCGTGATAGCGAATCGAACACCCGCGCGGGCAGACGATCTTGCTCGTCGCATCAACGGCCGCACCGTCGACTGGGAGAAAGCCGCGCAGACTCCGGCGGACGCGTACGTCATGGCGCTGGCCACCGACGCACACGGCGACATGCTCGACCAACTCCTCGAACACGGACGCCCGATCCTGTGCGAGAAGCCCATCGCCCTGACGATCGCCGATACGCAGCGAATCTGCGATGCGGTCGAACAATCGGGCGCACCCATGCAGATCGGATTCCAGCGACGCTTCGACGCGGGCATGGCGCGTGCACGCGATCTGGTCGCCCGCGGCGATCTTGGCGACATCTACGACATGGTTCTCGCGTCGCGCGATCACGTGCCGCCGGACCGCACCTTCATCCCCGGAAGCGGGGGCATTTTCCGCGACCTCCACGTGCACGACCTTGACATCGCATCGTGGATCGCGGACTCCCCCATTGAGTTCGTACAGGCCACGCGGGCGATCCGCGGCGCGGGTGACTTTGCGGAGTTCGACGATGCCGACGTCACCAAGATCATCGCAACAACCGAGTCCGGGATCCCCGTGTCGATCTCCGGAGCGCGCCACGACGCGCGTGGACAAGACGTCCGAATCGAGGTTTTCGGTTCCAAGGACTCGGTAAGTGCCGGCATCACCCCGCGCACACCGCTCGTCGCACTCGACGGTCCGGAAATCGGTATCAACACCGACGTCTACACCGGATTTATCGATCGATTCCGGGAGGCCTTTCGCGCCGAAACGACCGCGTTCGTCGATCTCATCGGCGGCGCCCCCAATCCGTGCCCTCCGCAGGCAGCCCTCGAGGCCCTCCGGGCATCGATCGCCTGCGAGCGCTCCGCCCTGACCGGTGAACGAGTAGAAGTCCGGACCATCACCGATGAATGAGCGCCGCCCCACTATTCACGACGTCGCCGCACGGGCGGGGGTTTCCAAGTCTTTAGTTTCTCTCGCGATGCGTGGTTCCCCGAAGGTGAGCCCCGCAAGCCGGGAGGCGATCGAGAAGGCAGCGGCGGAGCTCGGGTACCGACCCAACGCAACGGCGCGCAGTCTGGCCGACCGCAGAAGCCGCACCATCGGCGTCAATATGGCTGAGTTGGACAACCCCATTTTCCCCGACATGCTCGGGGGCGCCCACACGGTTATCCGCTCCCGCAACTACAACACGATGCTCGTGTCCGGGGAACGCAATCCGGAACTCGAAACCATGGAGCTGGCCAAACTGCTCGAGTTTCAGGTCGAGGGGCTGATTCTCATATCCCACCGCCTGCCCGCCGAAACAGTGCGATCACTCGCCGACGAAGTACCCATCGTCGTTCTGACGTTGAAAGATCTCACCGGTCCCGGGATCGATTCGGTCGTCACCGATGACGAAGTGGG
>RGQW01000223.1 GCA_010029945.1 Actinomycetota bacterium
GCCACGGCGATGGCGGCCGTCCTGGTGCTGGCCGCCTTCTTTGTTCCGACCCGACATACTCAGCAGTCAACCCGCGGCGTTGCCGGCGCATAGGCCAAGCGGAGCTCCGATGACGTCTGTGGTGGAGGTGCCGGGAATCGAACCCGGGTCCGTGCAGGATCTTTCCGTTCTTCTACGTGCGTAGCCGTGCTGTCGCTGTCTCGGCCCCCGCGCTTTGTACGGCACTTCGCGGTGGCGGCCCAGTCACTGTTTGGTTTTCCGCCCGCTCCCGTGACCGGAGCGATTGGTGAGTCCCCTAACGACGTCAGGCCCCAATTCGGGGACGCATTGGGCTGACGGCAGATTTAAAACTTAGGCCGCGAGGGCGTAAGCGTCTGCAGACTGCGTCTTTTTGGCAGTTATTTGTTTCCCAGGATGTTTAACGAGATCACCTGAGCTTCTCGGCACGCTTCTCCGGGCAGAGCGACTGTCCGTCGAAACCTGTCACCCCCTGTTGAGTTGTATCCCCATTGTACGCGGTTTACCCAGCGCTCTTTCCTACGCCTTGTGCACCACATGGGACTCACCGGAGACGTCCGGTTCGCTGTGCTGCGGTAGCCGGACGATGAAAGTCGCGATCATCACCGCTGCGGGAACGATGATGCTGACCAGCAAAACCGCGGTGTAGTCGCCCGTGATGTCGTGAATCAGTGAGAAGACCAGCGGTCCGACGGCAGCGCCGGCGATACCCACCGATGTCACCACACCCCGGATTGCTCCGATGTGCGAGGTGCCGAAATAGCGGGGAAGTTCGGTGGCCTCGACCACCCGCATGGCTCCGCCCGATGCGCCGATCAGCATGCCGAACGAGATCGCTACGAAACCTGGAGTTACCGCTGTGCCCACCGCCAATCCCCCCGCCAACATGACCATGGACGTCGCAAGGACGACGCGGGGAGAGAATCGATCTGCCAGAGCGCCTATCCCCAGCGTGGCGATCAGGGTTGCCACGGTTTGTGGGATGAAGTTCGCCGCGGCTTCGGTCGGCGTCAGACCGCGACTTCCCAGCAGGTCGATTTGATGAAACACAACGGCGGTGGTGATCGCCGAGATGGTGGCGACCGCCGCGGTGACCAACCAGAAAAAGCCCGTCCGAAGAGCCTCACTGCGCTTGACCCCCCAAACATTGTCACTCCCGTCGACCGGGGCCGGGTCGCCGTCGACGTATTGACCCACATCACTCGGGCGATTGCGGATGCCGAAGATGGCTATCGGTAGAACCAGCGCCCACACGACAAGACCTTCGATCACCCACGTTTGGCGCCAGCCGTAGTCGGCGATCAGCAATTCACCGAGCACTGGCACCAGGGTCATGCCCACAGCGCCGACGGCGGTGACGATGCCCATCGCCAGTCCGCGCTTGCGGGTGAACCACAACGCCACTGATGTTGTCGCCGTCAGATTCAAGGCGCCCTGGCCCATCATGCGAATGCCGATGAAGCCTGCGGTCAGACCGACGATGCCGGATACGAAGGACATAGCGATCAAGAAGGCACCGAAGAGCGCACCGACGACGATCATGACGCGACGCACTCCGAACCGATCAATCGCCTGCCCGATCCATGGCAATGCAAGCGCGCCCACCAGGGTGCCGATCAGGTACGACGTCGTCATCGTCGTTCGCGAGATGCCGAGATCGTCGATCATCGGATTCACAAAGACCGAGACGCCGAACGTTTGGCCGGGTCCGGTCAGGGCGAGAGCGATGCTGGCGTACAGAACCACGCGCCAGCCGTAGAAACCTCGATGAGGGGCGGGAATGAACCCGGTCCCCGACAGTCGTTTCACCCCCTACTCGATTCCCTTGTCTCGACGACCGATGGCTCGTTGCGCTTCACGTTTGGCCTCACGTTCGGCAATCGCCTGACGCTTGTCGTGGCTCTTCCGGCCACGAGCAACGGCCAACTCGACTTTGGCAAAACCATCCTTGAAATACAGCGACAGCGGCACGAGTGTGATTCCGGTGTCCTTGACCTTCCCTGCGATGCGACGGATCTCTTCTTTGTGCAGCAGGAGTTTGCGCGACCGACGCGGCTCGTGGTTGGTCCAGGTTCCGAGGTCGTATTCGGGAATGTGCACTCCCTTCAACCACAACTCGGTCCCATCGAAGTAGCCGTACCCGTCCGTGATGGTGGCCCGGCCCGCCCTCAGG
>RGQW01000224.1 GCA_010029945.1 Actinomycetota bacterium
TCCATGTTGGCCGCCGGCTTGATGGAGATGCCGCCGGTGTCGAAAGTGATGCCTTTGCCGACGAGGGCCTCGTGCGATGTGGCGCCGCGGGGCGCGTACGTCATGCGCACCAGGCGCGGCGGCCGCGAGGAGCCCTTGCCGACTCCCAGGATTCCGCCGCAGTTGTCTTTGTCGAGGGCTTTCTCGTCCCAGATCTTCACCGTGACCGGTAGTCCTGCCACGGAGTCCTTCGCCGCCTGGGCGAGGTCGGCCGGCGCGAGGGCGTTCGGCGGGGTATTGACGAGATCGCGGGTGAAGCACACCGCCTCACCGACCGTCTCGGCCCTGTCGATGAGCTCTCGCGCGGCGCCGGCGGGAGCCGGGACGAGGATCGCGACGGTGCGCACGGGACGGGCGGTCGCCGGGTCGCTGGACTTGAACGCGGTGAACGCGTAGGCACCGAGGCGGGCGGCCATCGCAACATCGGCGATCGTGGAGTCGTCGGTGTCGGGAGGAACGATCGCGATCTTGCGCTGTCCCGTTGACCCGCGAACGGCCGAACCGATCGCGCGGCGGAGTTTTTCGCCATCGGTGTCTGCGTCTCGATCACCGAGCCCGACGGCGACGATGGTCGATGCCTTGATCGCGGTGGGCGACGGCACGCGGGTGATCTCGCCGGCCTTGCCCGTGGCGGACACGGCCTGCAGGGCCTCGGCGATCCTCGTGCCCTGGCTCGCGGTGATGCCCGCGCCGTGAACCACCACCTTCTTCCCGCGACCGGGGGTGATGGTGACGAGGAGGGAGTCGGCAGAGGTCGTGGCCGGTTTGGTGGTGGCCAGGCTGAGTAGAGACATGCGAGGAACCCTAATCTGCGGCGCTGGTCGGTGGCCGAGGACTACGGTCGGACGATGCTCTCTCGCACTCCCTTGCATGGCCGACACCTCGATGCCGGCGCGAAAATGGCCGATTTCGGTGGATGGGAGATGCCCATCGAATACAACGGAACGGTTGCCGAGCACGCGAGCGTGCGCGAGGCGGTCGGGATATTCGACGTCTCCCACATGGGCAAGGTGGCGATCTTCGGCACCGGGGCCGCGGACTTCGTGAATTCCATCGTGGCCAATGATCTTGATCGCATCGGCGCCGGTCAGGCGCAGTACTCGATGGTGTGTAACGACACCGGAGGCGTCGTCGACGATTTGATCGTCTACAAGTGGGGTGACGACGGCGTCTACATCGTCCCGAACGCTGCGAACGCGGCGACCATCGTCGCGATCTTCGAGGATGCGGCTCCCGAATCGATCACGATCGATGACCAGCAGTTGACGCACAGCATCATCGCGGTTCAGGGACCGAAGTCCGCGGACGTGCTGGCAGCCGTGGACCTTCCCACGGACATGGACTACATGGCGTTCGCGGTGGCGTCGTGGCGGGACGAGCCGATCACGGTGTGCCGCTCCGGCTACACCGGAGAACTCGGCTTCGAGTTGATCGCCCCGAACAGCGCGGTGGAGCAGTTGTGGGAGGAGTTAGCAGGAGCGGCCGAGAACGTCGGCGGGGGATTGGCGGGCCTCGGCGCCCGCGACACCCTGCGAACCGAGATGGGTTACCCGCTGCACGGGCAGGACATTTCACCGTCGATCACTCCGGTGGAGGCCGGCATGTCCTGGGCCATCGGCTGGGACAAGCCCACCTTCGGTGGACGCGAAGCTCTGGTGCGTCAGCGGGAGAGCGGTCCGGCGCGGCGACTACGGGCGCTGCGTGCCACGCAAAGGGCTGTCCCTCGGTCACACATGGATGTTCTGAGTTCCGAGGGCGCGACGGTGGGGGAGGTCACCAGCGGCACCTTCTCTCCGACCTTGAAGGAGGGAATCGCGTTGGCCCTCGTGGACGCATCGGTGAGTATCGATGACGAGGTCGTGGTCGATGTTCGTGGCCGACACGTGCCGTTCGCGGTAGTGAAGGCGCCTTTCGTCGCGAGCAACGTGCGGGCGGACGGCTGAGGCAGCTTGGCTGGTCGGCGAGGAATCCTCGATCAGCGGTGATTACGCAGGATCGACGACGTCCAGCAGCGACAGAACTGCGCGTAGCGACGTCGCGTCGCCACCGTTGGTGCCGAAATGGGTCGCCGGCTCGATATCGAGAAGAGTTTGGGCCTCGCGGATAGCCGGGTCGGTGGAGGACGTGGCCGGCAGCATCCACTCTCGAGCGC
>RGQW01000225.1 GCA_010029945.1 Actinomycetota bacterium
CCCGATGTCGGTGATGGTGATGGCCACCGCCCGACGCTACCGGCCACCATCGCCATCATGGACGCCGTACCACTACCGGGCGCCACGGGCTGGTCCAAGCCCTGCGGTACCGTTACCTCTGCAGGACTGCTTCTTCAATGCGACGAACCACAACCGGTCTTTGTGCCGGAGAAACAACTCGTCGAACGCGCGCGGATCACCATCAAGGTGGAGGGCGAGGAGTTGCTTGTCATCTACCTCGGGCCCGTAGGACACAGCAGGACTGTACTCACTGACAAGGGCAGCCCGGGTGTTTCCGGCGGCGGGGAAGGAAGGGCCGCGGTAGGCGCGTGGCGGCTGATGCGCAGCCGCCACGTCGGTGCGGCGCTCCAGTAGCGCGACAGCCATGGGCCCTCCCAGCGGAATGATTCATCAATATGACCGCCGAAGGACGAGAAAAGTTCCCCAAGAGAGAGCGGGTGACGAGAATCGAACTCGCACAACCAGCTTGGAAGGCTGGGGCTCTACCATTGAGCTACACCCGCGTGAAGCGGCCTCATGCTACCGGCCGACTCAACGTGGGATGGCATCAGGAGTCCGCGAGGGCGGCCGGGACGTAACGAAATCGACGAATCAACGAATTGGCCAATCAACGAATGAACGAGACCGACGGGATCAACGAGAGCGGCCAGCGTGAGAAGTGACGCGACCTCGGTAGCTGAGTACCTTGACGAATTGCCCGACGACCGTCGTGGCGATCTCGAGGTAGTGCGCGCGTCGATGCTGGCGGCGATCCCGTCAGGTGTGGTCGAGACCATGAATTGGGGAATGATCTCGTACGAGATTCCGCTGGAGCGATACCCCGATACCTATAACGGCCAGCCGTTGCTGTTCGCCGCGTTGGCCAACCAGAAACGACACATGGCCGTCTATCTGCACTGCATCTATGCGGATCCAACGATTCGCCAGGAGTTTGAGGACGAGTACGCGGCATCCGGTCAGCCGATGGATATCGGTAAATCATGCGTTCGCTTCACATGTCTGGAGCGGCTGCCGCTCGACGTCATCGAGAGGGCGGTGCGTCGGATGAGCGTTCAGGAGTACATCGCTGTCTACGAAGCCTCGAGACGACGCTCCTAGGACTCGAGCATGATCTGGCCGGCGTTCCATCCACCGCCGACAGGCGGCACGGTCGCTTCGAGATCGACGCTGACGTTCGACACGTCCGGAAGGTAGCCGCTGGGGGCCTGGATGGCACTGTTGCTGCGAGCCTCCAGGACGGGAATCGCAGCCAGCACCAGGGCTGCGAGCCCGGCTGCGGCCAGCACAAGTAGAGACGAGTCGTTCTCGTCTCGTGCACCCGAGGGCCAGTTCATGGAAGGAGTATCGGCTCGATGGGCGGAAAAGTTCCCGATTTATCCGGGTAGACCGGACATTCGGAGTCTGGCGCTCGCCCGTAGGATGTGCCGGCTAGCGCGGGGCGTAGCGTAGTGGCTAGCGCGCCTGCTTTGGGAGCAGGAGATCGGGAGTTCGAGTCTCCCCGCCCCGACCATGAGTGCCGCCCGGCGCCGTGATCACCAACACTGGAGATGTACGTGAAGACCGACCTCGAGTCACTGAGCCCGACCCGCGTCAAGCTGACCGTCGAGCTGCCTTTCGATGAGTTGCAGCCGAGTTTCGACAAGGCGTACGCATCCATTGCCAAGCAGGTATCCGTGCCGGGCTTTCGCAAGGGCAAGGTTCCGGCGCGGGTGATCGAGCAGCGTTTCGGCCGTGGAGCGGTTATTGAGGAAGCGATCAACGACGCCGTGCCGAAGGCATACGAGGACGCCCTGCGGGAGAAGGAGATCGTCCCGGTGGGCCGGCCGGAGGTCGACGTCACAGAGATCGAGGACGGCGAGAAGGTCACCTTCACCGCCGAGGTGGATATCCGACCAGAATTCGAACTCCCCGACTACAAGGCGATCACCGTCGAGGTAGATGCCGCCGAAGCGAGCGACGCGGACATCGACGACCACATCGACAATCTGCGCACCCGCTTCGCGTCACTCAAGGACGTCGACCGGGCGTGCGCTGACGGGGATGTCCTGTTAGTTGATATCTCGGGATCGACCGACTCTGGCGACGACGTCGACGACCTCTCCAGCAGTGCCATGTCCTACGAGATGGGCACCGACGGCATGCTGCCCGGCTTCGACGACGCGGTACGCG
>RGQW01000226.1 GCA_010029945.1 Actinomycetota bacterium
GACTTCGAGGGTATGTGCGAGAAGCTGACGTCGTTGGGCATCGAGTTCGAAACGGCCCAGACGCCGGAGATCAGCCTGCAGCAGATCTACGTGCTCGACCCCAATCAGGTAAAGGTCGAGATCAACATTCGCGGGGAGATCTAGGCCTTCCCAGTAGGTGATGCTGTGGCCTAGCGCCGTGCGCCCCCGGTTGCGGATGTGTAGAGCGCGCCGAAGGCGAGCGTGGGCACCAGCCATCCGACGAGAAAGACCCAGATTTGCGGTGAGAACTGGTAGGCGATGATGCCGAAGGTTCCTAGGCCGCTGACGATGCCACCAATCAAGGCGAATCTCTTCATGTCAGATCGTTGTCCTCGCGTCGTGTGTGGTGCCAAGCCTGTCAGATGACGGCTCGTTGACAGCAAGGCACGTCAGCGCTCTTGGTGGTTCGCCTGCGACAGTGCCGCGTGTACGCGAACTTCCGGGCCGGCGGGTGTGGAGAAGATCGCGATGGGAATGTCGAGGGCCTCAGCGTGCCGATCGGACAGAAGATCGATGGCCTCATGCAGCGCGGGAGGCCGCAGATAGCCGACCACGTGACCGTCCACGTGAAGTTCAATGTCGGCAATCGCCTTCATTCGTGGATCAATCATCGGATGGGCCCGGGAGACAACAAAACGCGGGGACTGCTCTCCGGTGAAATCCAGCGCGGTGAACGAGTCCGCCAAACGCGATTGACCCACAGTCAAGATCGAGTAGTCGGCCGGGTCTGTGGTGAGTTCCCCGATGGGCACCGACTCCAGACGCGGACGGCGTCGACGGCGGAAGGGCCACATGGCGATCCTCTCCGGTGGCGGTGACAGTGGCCGGCACTCTAACGGCCCGCCGCGTATAGGGCAGGGGCAGAACGCCCGCGTCGGGCCGGGGCGCTCATCGCCGAGATGCCCGATGGAGGCTCTGCCTTATGTCGCATTTGTGTCCCAGAAAAGTGGGATACATGTCACACACCAAATGTCCGAAATGATAAGAATCGCCACAGGTGCCCGCGAAGCGATCGTGGTCGACTGCTCGTCGCACTCACAGCACTCGTGCTGACTACCCACGTCAGCGCGATGGGGCTGCGTCCACCACCCCGGACGACGTGAGATTCGTCGCCGGCGGGCGCGCGCCCAGGGGAGTTGCGCTAGTTGGACCGAGAACCGGCGCAGCGTCGACCTGCGCTGTGACCCCGGCGCCCCGCGACCGGGCCGAGCAAGAAGGTCATGTGACCACAACGCCACACCGTTGGACCCGTCGAACAACCGCACTGATGACAACCCTGACAGCCATCCTCTTCGTCCCCGCGCTCCTTGCCGGCGCCAACGCCGTCGGCCGCGTGCCCGTCCCATCCGCTATTCCGGTGACGGCTCAGGCGCCCAGCCACTTCGCCCATGTTGCCCGTCAGCGCCTCGGGGCTCGCGACTCGATGACGGGTCCGGCGCGAGCCGCTTCGGTCAGCTACCAGCGAGCCCGCGTCCGCAAAGCCATGCTCCACTTCACCACCCATTCGAAAGCGACACGTGACATGCGGGGCGTGGAGCCGAGCCTGTATCGAGGTCAGTTCTTCGACGCATCGAAGGAAAGCATCCGGCGATGCATCGTCAAGCGGGAGAGCGAAGGTCACTACGACGTCCGCGGCGGCGGTGGTAACCGATACTTCGGTGCGTACCAAATGTCCGACGCCCTCGCCGACGGCGCCACCCACATGATGTTGAAGGAACACAAGAGGATCCTCGGCAAGAAGGAGGCCCGCTCCCTGATGAAGCAGTTGAGGGCCATGCCACCGAACGCATGGCCGCGCTACTGGCAGGACGCCGCCTTCAGCACACGCCAGTTTCGACACGTACGTCCCCGGGGACCCGACCCAGGAGGCCGCCCTCGCGGCCCTGCGTTCCTTCGCCAGCCGCGTCGACGCTCCCCGCTCAACGCGGCGAGGGCTGTTCCGTCGTTCGTCGACGCCCGCCGGTCGCGCCGGGATGTACCTCGACGGAGGGTTTGGCGTGGGGAAGACCCACCTGCTCGCGTCACTATGGAAAAGCGTCGAAGGGCCGAAGACCTACGGGACCTTCGTGGAATACACCAACCTCGTCGGGTTGCTGGGCTTTCGACGAGCAGTCGAGGTGTTGAAGAACAACCGCCTCGT
>RGQW01000227.1 GCA_010029945.1 Actinomycetota bacterium
AGCGCGCTGGTGACGTACTGCTGAGCGAAACTGAACAGCATCCACGGAATCGACGCCCACAGCATCGACGCAACAAACACGTACTTCCATGACCATCGCGGAAGGATCGGCGTTCGGGTCACCAGGCTGATGATGATCAGTGCTATCGCTCCGAAGGCGATGCGTGTGAACGCGACTCCGGCCGGGGTGAACGACTCGAGGCCGACTTCAATGAAAAGGAAGGAGCAGCCCCATATGAGGGCGAGTATCAGATAGAACGGCAACCAGCGCTTGCTCGCGATCACGCGATTGGAATCGTGGGTTGCAGTGATCCTTCACGCGCGAGGAGGTCTTCCTTGACTTCGAGGCCCCAGCCGAATCCTCCGAGGCTGCCATCGGTGCGGATCACTCGGTGGCACGGAATGGACAGGGGTACCCGGTTGGCGCCGCAGGCGCTTCCCACCGCGCGGATGGCATCCGGCTTCCCGACTTCCCGCGCGATATCGGCGTAGGTGCGGACTTCTCCGTAGGGGATCTCACGCAGCGCAGCCCACACGCGCGCTTGGAACGCGGTGCCGGTGACGTCGATCGGTAACTCCGGTGCTGTCTTCCCTTCGGCGATGAGGCGCAGGGCATGCATAACGTCGCGCATCGCGTCGTCGTCCCGCGCGCAAATCGCGTGCGGAAACTCGTCGCGGATGCGTCGCTCATCGTCTGCTGCGGGAGTGTTATGCAGGAGCAGGCATATACCGCGGGGACCGGCGACGCAGGTCAACTTCCCTACCGTCGATTCGCTCGTCGACCACACGAGCAAGTGCTGGGGGGCACCGGCGGCAAAGTCTGACGGTGTCATACCCAAGCGTGCGGAGGCTTGCTCGTAGAAGGCGCGCACAGATCCATAGCCGGCGTTGTAGATCGCGTCCGTGATCGACGGTGATGTGCGCAGCGTGTGGCGGGCGTTCATCGCGCGCACGCTGGCGCCGTATTCGCGGGGGGAGACTCCAAGGGTGTCGTCGAAGTCTCGTTGGAGTTGGCGCCCGCTGCAGCCGGCGTGATCGGCGAGCTCGGCAAGAGGCAGGGGTCCGCCGGCAGTGTGCATGGCGCGGCAAGCGAGGACAACGCTGTTGGAGGACACGGGGTAACGCTAGGGCGTTGGTTCGACGGTCTCACTCCGATTCGCGCCATTCAGCGACTCGAGGGTGACCTGTCGCGTTCGTGCCAGCCGCAGGCTGAGTGGTCGATGGTCGGAAGAACGCCAGGTGGTCAGACCGTCGACGACGAGGCATACCGCCAGCCACCACACGCCAACAACAGCCGCGGGGAGCCACACGATCAACCACCGCACCAGTAGCGAGGTCACTGTGGCGGGTGTCGATGTCTTGTTGGCATGCACGACGGCGAGGTGGACTCCGGCAATTCCTGGTCCGGCGCGATCACGTCGCAGCCGCGGGATAAGGACGAACATCACCAGCGACACGGTGGCGGGCAGCACTATCGGCCAGCCCGGCTGCTCGAGCAGATCAAACCCAAGCAAGCCCAGCGTGATGATGACGACAACGTCGAAGAGCAGGTACGTGTAGATGTCGAGGAAGAACCCAACGGTTTGTCGAGTTGGCCCCGGAGGATCGACATCTGACCGCTTGACCGGCGTCGGGTCGGGCAGAAGCCGGATGGCTGCTCGACCGATCAGCCAGCCGAGCAAAGCTCCCGTGGTGTTGGTCAGCAGATCGTCGACGTCGGCGAGCCGATAGGGGCAGGGCGCCAAGCCCCACAAACCCGTTCCCTGGGTCAACTCGATCGCCAAGGAAATCACTAATCCGATGAGGGCAGTTGCGCCGAGTGAACGACGACCCCGGTAAGCGAGAAAGAACCCCAAGGGAACGAAAAAGGCAACGTTCATGATCACTTGCAGGCGTACGTCGGAGATGAGGGTGGCGAGCCACCCGTTGCTCTCAGCGAACTCAACGATGTCTGCCAGCGATTGGAACGGGACGAGTTGCCAATGATTCACATCAGCGTGCGCATCGCAGTAGTCACCGGCGAAATCGGGGAGGGGAAACAGCGTGAAGGCCACCAGGGCACAGCCGTAGAGGACCATCGCTGCGGAGACGACAGCCGGCCATCCCCGGAACCAGCCAAACCGGGAAACTTGGTGCGAAATGAACGGAACGACGAAGACAAA
>RGQW01000228.1 GCA_010029945.1 Actinomycetota bacterium
GACCGCACCGGTCGCAACGGCACCCTGACGCTGCTCGCGTTCTTGATGGGCAAGCTGCGCACATGGCCGCAAGACCTGGCCCGCCAAGCCCAGGGCCGGCCGATCGTCAATGACCGCATCAAGATCGCCGCTGCGATGGACGCGTTCTGCACACGCGAACAGCGCAACCCCTCCGAGGTCGAGCTTGCCGACGAACTCGGCATGACCGTCACCGATCTTCGCCAGCGCGCACAAACGATCGAGTCGCTCAGCCGGATGCGCCACTACCAGCAGTTGTCCCAGTACGCCTCCAGCGACGGCGATGATTTCGGCACCGAGGTGGTAGCAGATCACGACGTTGAGGCTGACGCCACCTCGCACTCACGCAACGCCGAAATCACCAAGGTCATCATGGCCGCGGTCAACGACCAGGACACGGTCGGGAAGCGTTCGCAGGATCCACTCGCGCTCGCCGCGGTCTACTTGTCCTACTGGGAAGACATGAGCAAGGCCGAGGTCGCCCGCGAACTCGAGATCCTGCCCAAGACCGTCACCGCGAAATTGAACCGCGTGCTCGGTTCCGCGGCGGACTCCCTCGCCTCGTGAACCGCGTGACTGCTCAACCCATTCCGTGGGTGTTCACGGATATGCCGGGCATATTGATGTGGACGTGGGTGAGCGATCACTTCGTCGCCCGCATCGCCGGCGCCGAAGTCACCGCGGATGGGGCGAACGCTGCTGCCGAGGGTGAGGTCGCGCCCGTCGCGGCGACAGCGGGGGCGTCCACGCGCTTCGTGCGTTCCTACAACTGGGATGTTGCCGATCGGATCCGCACCCACGACGGACTTCCGCGAATGCTCATCGAAGGAACCACAACCACCTTCGAGCAGGCCGAAAACCTCGTCCGTGAGCACGTCGGCAAGCTCTACGACCCGGCGCTCGGCTACCGCGCCTTCTCCGGTGCGCTGGCGAACACGTTCACCCTCACCGACGGCAGCTCGGTAGACGTCACGTCGATGATCGGCACCCAGTGTGCCGTGACTGTCCTGAATCCGGACGGTTCCACCCGGACGCTGACCGGCAAGCTCAGTGTCTCCGGATACCGCTGGCACCTCACCTCGGTGGACACCATCATGAAGATCCTGCCCGAGCACGCCATCGAGATCACCAACACCACCCAGGTGGCGGAGCGGGCGCGATCCTTCGCTCGGACCGACAACTACACCGGTATCGGGCGCATCTACTCCGAAAACCCGGGCCTCGGCTGCACCGGACACCCGGGGTATTCGCCTGGAACCGTCGATCACGCCGGGGAGCCCACCTGCCCCATCCACGAAGAGGGACGAACCGCCCGACTCGTCAGCTGAGTCGAGCCGATACTCCCTGAGAGAGAGAACAGAAGGGAGGCGTGTGCCATGGCATTCGCCCGCCGTAAGAACGCTGGTTCCGACCTGGCCAACGAGGCAAGCACCCGCGTTGTCAACAAGGACGTCCACACCGCCCTCACGAAGGCAGCGAAGAGCTCCTGGAGCGGATCCGTCGAGATCGTCGACCGGGTCCACGGGTGCACCGCCCACGTCTACTTCCATGAAGGTGGCGTGTACTCCGTCCAGGCCGATGGCTTCCGAGCCAACATCGCCGCCCGGCTAGTCACCGCCGGAGTCATCACACCCGCGCAGGCCGACCACGCACGCACCGTGGAGTCTCCCGCAACGTGGCTCGTGGAGAACGGGCTCGTCGACGTGGACAGCGTCGGCGCCCTGCATCAGGAGTACCTGCTGGCCGCCCTCGGCGCCGTGATGGAACTACCGAAGGTGAAGATCAAGACCCACAAGGGCCAGACCACGGCGACGCTGTGCACCATGCCAATCTCGATGCAGGCACTCGCGGACACCTTGGACCTTCGTCACTCCCGATACGTCAGCACCGCGGCGATGCTGCACCCGGAAGGAAACCCGGGCTCTCTCGTCCTCGAGGACGCCGGAGCCGACCTTCCCGCCGAGGTGAACATCCCCGAGATTCGCGTGTTCCGCGGCAAGGTCGCCCCGGGCCGCACCATCGACGACATCGCCGGAGCATCCGGACTCACCCGCGCTGAAGCCGTGCACCTGGCCTGGCTGCTGGTTTCCACCGGCGTCGTCAGCGTGCTCGGCCACGGAACCGCAGGAGTGGACCCGCACCA
>RGQW01000229.1 GCA_010029945.1 Actinomycetota bacterium
ACGTGTTCGCCCTCAGCGATCGCTCGTGCAGCACGGAGCGAGCGGCGGAAGACAATGCTCGCTTGCTCCCGATCAGACGGCCCGAATCTCGAGGTGCCGAGTACTTGACGAGCCTGCTCCACCGATCTGATGAGCTCGGATAGCTCAGCCGGCTCAAGGGAGAACTCCGCGTCCGGACCACCAGCAGAACGCGAAAGAATGACATGCTTCTCAATCGCCACGGCACCGAGGGCCGTGGCGACAACAGCGGCAGTGGTGTCGAGGGTGTGGTCGGAAAGACCGACGTGACATCCGAATCGCTCACGCATCACGGGAATAGCCGCGAGATCCATCTCAGCCGGTGTCGCGGGATAGCCCGAGTTACAGCGGAGCAGCACGAGCGCCTCACAGCCCGCTCCGCGGGCAGTTGCGACCGCAGTATCGATCTCGTCGAGGCTCGCTGAGCCGTCGCGCGCTGTGGCGAGCGAATGCTCAAGTTCGTTGATCTGCTCGCTCAAGCGGGTTTCGAGTTGGGCCAGGCTCTCGCTGATCGCCGTGGCCTCCGCGCGAAGACTTCCGGCGACTTCAAGGAGCAGGGCGCGCTGCTCTGACTGCTCAGCGACACGCTGTTCGAGTTCGGCAACCGTTCGGTGAACGGTTTCGAGCGATCGCACCGTGCGGCGGCGGAAACTCCAGGGGCGCCGAGATCGGCGGCTCACGTGGTTCTCCGATGCACCAACCGCACGTTAGTCGCCGGACCGTTGGGGCCCGCGACGCAATGTTGGGCACCAGGAGTCTTCGGGGCGTCGCCAGTTGTGGTGTCCGTGCATCGACTGGCATGAGTAGTTGAGTCGTTGGAAGTGTGGGATCGCCGCCGGACGACGCCGAGCATCACCTGTGTTGGTGTTCGTTCAAAGCAGAAAAAAATGCTGGCCGGGTGTCATCAATCACTGCTCGGGGAGTGTGCGAAATGGCGAAATGTCTGGACATGAAATGGTCGCTTACGGTCAGTGATGTCAGCCCACGTAGCGCTCAAGGCTGCGTTCGTGAAATCTGACATGAAGGCGATTACAGCCAACGCAACCTGAGCGCTCACTGTTCTCGATTTGATCAATGTTTGCAACGGTTTGGATCCATCATGATGTGAAATCCGACTCAACTGATATTTCATGGAGTTCCAATTTCTTTTCGAGATATCCAGTGATTTCTTGTCCGTACCTTTTGGGTTGTGGGAGGGTGCTATCGGCACGGAAATTCGGTGCTGTCTCGGCTGTTTCGTATGGGCGGGTATGCGTCGGTGGCGATGGTCTTCGGTGGCGCGGTGGTCATCGGCCCAACGAAGGGCAGCTCGTCGGACGCGCTAGCGCCGGCTGCCGATTCACAGGTGGTGCCCGCTGAGATGTCGTCCCGGGAGCCCCACGTCCTCAAGGTCCCTCAGGCGACACCAACGTTGAAAGACCCGGGACCGGTGGCGAGTGAGCGGTTCTCACGGGTCGTTGCGTCGAACGTTGTCGATGTCGAGCTTCCGGCCGCGTCGATCGACGAGGCTCGGAGTCCGGGCGAGTCGGCGCAGGCTGAGAACGTCGATCGTGCCACCGAGGAGATCAGGTCGGAGGAGACCGGATCGGTGGAGCCCGGCACAGCTGACGTCGGGAAGCCCGACACTGAGCTCATCGCGGATCCTGTCGACGACGAGGCCCGATCTGACGCGCCCGGTGTGACGACTGGTGACGCGGGTTCCGACCCGGGTCCCACCTCGGGGCCTGAACTTCCTGTTGCGGACGGCTTGTTGTGCGGGAGCGCTGCATCGGAGGCGATCGGTCGGTTGCTCGACGGATCAGGGATCCCGACGCCGGGCGTCAACATCGTTGAAGCGACCCTGGGTGGGGCGCGGGCCGAGTATCTACCTGGCTCATTTGAGGTGTCGATGCTTGAGTGCCTCACCCCTGGTGAGATCGCTCACGAGGTTGGGCACTTCGTCGTTGACGTGATCGCGGGCTCCTGGGATGGGCACCGTCAACTGGTGCGCGAGTTCTGCCTGGGTTTCGACGCGGAGAGCGGTCAGTGCGCTGGCGGGTGGCTGTACCCGAGTGGCCTCGCGGCTGAGGCCCGAATCGATGCGCCCGGAGTCGAGCATGCCGCCCACTGTGTCGGTTGGGTCTTGTTCGGCCAGAGCGAGT
>RGQW01000230.1 GCA_010029945.1 Actinomycetota bacterium
GCAGTGGCATCGGGCCCGATTGAAGAGGTGCTTACGGCCGAGGTGCTCAGTAGCGCATTTGATGTCCGACTGAAGGTGATGCGTGATGGATATGGTCGCTTCAGCGCCCGTCGCGACGAGCGACCTCACTGATGAGGCCATGGCGGGTGTCGGCGACCACCGCATCAAGTACACGGCCGAGTTGCTCTGGAATCCACCACCGTCCGTCGTAGTCCAGAGTCGCGAGCACACTGGTCCCCTCAGAGTCGGGGGCCATCTTCCACTCCAGAGTCCAATTCCCATGCCCTGGGCCTTCGTCCCGGCTCACGGTTACCGTGCGCTCCTCACCGGTCGATGCCACAGTGGTGCGCATCACCAGTCGCTTCGACCGGGTGAACGGGCCAAGCCGACCCGAGATCACGACCGCGGTACGTTCCTCGTCAATCGGCGTTGCTTCGGTGACAGCGGAAATCCATGACGGATACGTCGCGACATCAGCCACAACCTTGGTCACCGTGTCCACTGATGCGGCCACCAACTGCTCAATCTGTCGCTGCATCAGCGATCGTCCAGTCCGAAGGCCCGACCGAGCAGCGATCCTGGTGAGGGTCGACGCCGCTGCCCGACACGATCATCGTCGCCTCGAGCGACCGGGTCACCTGGTACATCCACCACGTTGTCAACTTCTGGCGCGGGGTCCGGACCGTCGGTGGGCGTCACCCCCGGTAGTTCTGTTTGTGTCGCGCGCGCTGATGCTCGTCGCCGTCCACGCGGACGCGACCTCAAAGCCGACGTGCTGGTGTCATCTCGTATTGCCTCCGCGGCAGCAATGTCGTCGGGACCGGGACGGAACAGACGCCATGTCGGGTCACGTCGGTCGTCGATCACCCAGCCAGCCGGAACAGTGAGCCCGTCTGCGTGCCTCTGGCACAGGACACCCTCAGTCGCCTCGGGCTCCCCATCGAGCGGCGTCATCCAGAAAATCAGATCTTCTGGCACCATCCGGTAGCGCATCGTGCCAATGGCAGCGCACCCTGGACGATCGCAGCGTCGTGACACGCGATCAGAGTATCCGAGTGGGCGATACGGGCCTCGATCCCATGACCTCCACGGTGTGAACGTGGCGCTCTTCCAACTGAGCTAATCGCCCTCAGGAAGGCCACGATATCGACTTGATCGTCATGCACCACCGCTCACGGCCAGGCATAGCCCTCGACCCGATTCCTTGTCCCATGCGTAGCGACTGGGAGCCACTGGCAATACGTCAGCACGGTCAGCAAATGAAGAACACGCGGTATCGGCGAGGGCTTCAACAGCTTCAGGCCCGGGGTACTCGGCATCATCAGGATTCATCAATACGACATCGAGAACAAGAGCTGCTGGACGTGTCGGTAACGCCTCGCGAAGTACGTCATCACATTCGGATACATCGACACTGTCGATATCGCCGGGCCCATCCAAGATGAAACAGTCTCCTTCCACGATGTCGCGGTAGGACGTCCCATCACTTGATGCAGCAACAGCGGCGATCCCGGCAATGACGGCGACCGCACTGATTCCGATTCCGATTCGTAACCCGCGCCCCGTCGTCATGGCACTTGGTTAACGCATACGCGGCCGAGGCCGAGCCGGTCGAGGTATCCGTTGTCGCCCGCGCCGCAGCCGGAGTCTGTCGGCACGATTGCCCGGACGACAAAACGGGCTCCATCACTGGTACACGGTTCCTCTATCGCGAATCCCGCGCCATCAACTCGGACGCAACTTCCGATCTGCAACACCCCATCAGGACGCTCGGCATCCTCGGGTGTGGCGAACAAAGCACCCGCGATGACGACCAACGAACCCACCACTGCGATACCTGCAACGAGACGCCACGGGAACCGAGCTGCAACGACTGGAGCGACTGGCCGTGCTGGCGGTGGGTCCGCAGGTGTTGCCGACATGGGCA
The DNA here is from genome assembly GCA_010029945.1 of Actinomycetota bacterium. Classification (GTDB taxonomy): domain Bacteria; phylum Actinomycetota; class Actinomycetes; order S36-B12; family S36-B12; genus S36-B12. The sequence goes on from RGQW01000230.1 coordinate 1,928, forward strand.
TGCGACTCGTGCGCTGTTGCAGCGCGGCATAGGCAGCATTGAGCTCGGCCATGTGGTCGGCTGCACGCGGATCATCTCCCGCACGATCCGGATGAAGACGTCGTGCCGCGGAACGGTAGGCCGTTCGAATCTCGTCCTGGCTGGCCCCTGGTGCGACTCCGAGCACGTGATACGGGTCGCGCCCCATCAGTAGCCACCGACCG
>RGQW01000024.1 GCA_010029945.1 Actinomycetota bacterium
GATCGAGATCGCCAAGGATCCAGGCGCCGGAACGTCGGTGTTCTGCATCGGTGTGGATATCGATCAGTACTTCACCGTTCCGCAGGCAGCTCCCTGCTTGCTGACCTCGGCGGAGAAGAAGCTCGTTCTTGGAACGGAGACCTTGGTGAAGGCCTCGGTCGCCGGTGAAATGGAGGGCGGCAACTTCGTCGGCCCGACGGGCTTGGCTCCGTACCACGACACCGACAGCGTGGTTCCGGACGATGTCAAGGCCGCGGTCGAAGAGGTTCTCGCTGGACTCGAAGACGGGTCTATCGACACCGGCTGCCCGGCCTGCTTGGACAACTAACGTCTGAGCGGAACGTGCACGACAGGTTGGGGGTGGCTTCGGCCACCCCCAACCTGACTCTCAGGGCTGAATTGGTCCTGAACAATTCTGTTTTGCCCACCTACGTCGATTTCTCCTGGAAGGATCTGGCTCCGTGTCCGTAACCGATCCTGCCCAGACCGATTTGGGATACACCGATCCGAACCCGCGCCGCGAAACCCCCTGGTCACGGTCGCAGGTCATCGTCACGCCGGTCGTGTCGGTGCTGCTTGCTCTGACTGTCGGTGGGCTACTGATTCTGATCCAGGGTGTGAACCCCTTGACGGCCTACTGGGTCCTGTTCTCCTCGGCCCTCGGTGACGTCGATGGCTTGGTCACGGTGATGGAGAAGTCGACCCCGCTGATCCTGACCGGACTTGCCTTCACCGTTGGATTGCGCACTGGACTGTTCAACATCGGCGCGCAGGGACAACTTCTCGTGGGTGCCATTGGCGCGGCCTGGGCCGGCTACAACTTCCAGATGCCGGCGATCATTCACCTTCCCTTCGCCATCGCTTTCGGCATCTTGTGCGGAGCCGCGTGGGCTTCGATCGCCGGCGTACTGCGCGCCTATCGGAGCGTGTCGGAAGTCATCACGACCATCATGCTGAATGCCGTCGCGATCGCACTGGTCGACTACCTGGCGAGTAAGCCACTTCAAGAGCCCGACCAGCCGCTGACGCGCACCCCACCCGTTGCTGACACGGCGGCCTTGCCGGAGTTCGGTGTCATTCCGTCCGGTTTCGTGATTGCGCTCTTCGTTTCACTCTTCTTCGGTTGGTTTCTTGCTCGAACAACGCAAGGCTTCCGCTTCAACACGGTAGGCCTCAACCCGAGCGCCGCGAATTACGCCGGCATCGGTGTGAAGAAGACGATCTTTCTCGCGATGGCGGTCAGTGGCGCTTTGGCCGGCATGGGTGGCGCGGTGGAGACCCTGGGCATCACCGGTCGATTCGAGCCCACCTTTAATGCCGGGCTCGGCTTCGACGGAATCACCATCGCTCTCTTGGCGCGCGCCAACCCGATCGCGACGATCCCCGCGGCTCTGCTCGTGGGAACCATGCGCGCAGGGGCGGCATCGCTGCAATTTCAAACGGGTATTGAGCCCGAGGTCGTTGACGTGATCTTGGCGTTGACGCTGCTGTTCGTCGCCGCTCCCATCGTGGGTCGGATGCTCTTCCGCAAGCGCGCGATGAAGCAGGCGTCGTTCTCGTCCGGTTGGGGTGGCGCATGAGAGCCCGGTACGCCTACACCCTCACCATCGCCATCCTGGCCGGAATCGTCGTTGCCTTTGTCTTCGACGAGAATCGAACTGTCTCGGTGCTGTCCTTCTCGTTGAGGTACGCCGTTCCACTGATCCTGGCCGCCATGGTCGGCATCATTTGCGAGCGCAGCGGCATCATCAACATCGGCATCGAGGGCCAGATGCTGATGAGCGCTTTCGCCGGCTTCTTTGGAGCCGCCATTACCGGGAACTTGATTCTGGGAACCATGATCGGTGTCGGCACCGGCATGATCATGGGAGCTTTCCTTGCCACCGGGGCCGTCACGTGGAAGATGGATCAAATCATCGCGGGCGTGATCATCAACATCATCGCCACCGGTCTGACGTCTTTCTTCTACTCCCAGGGCTACGTGCTGCCGGCAATCACGCCGAAGCTGCGTATCCCGGTGTTGGCGGACATACCGCTGGTGGGACCGGTGTTGTTCGACAACGGGCTGTTCACGTACGCGGCGCTGTTGACTGCGGTTTTGCTGTGGGTGCTGTTGTTCAAGACCATCTGGGGTCTGCGAACCCGGTCCGTGGGCGAGAAGCCCGGATCGGCTGATACCTCAGGCATCAATGTGCAGCGCACTCGATTCTGGAACGTCACCCTTGCGGGCGGTCTGGCGGGCCTCGCGGGCGCGTACTTGTCCATCGAAGCCGCGAGCACCTTCGAGCGAGGATTGACAGCCGGGCGAGGCTTCACGGCCTTGGCGATCATGATCTTCGGGGCGTGGAATCCCATCGGGGCGCTCGGCGCAGCTCTTTTCTTCGGCCTTGCGAACGGACTCGCGAGTCAACTTCAAGCCGATGAGGTCATCGATATTCCGCAGCAATTCATCAACATGCTTCCCTACATCCTGACCATCGTCCTGCTTGCGATCGTGTCCGGACGAGTGAAGCCTCCAGCAGCCGTCGGCAAACCGTACGAGAAGGAATAGGGGAGAACTATGCCTTCATACGACCCGACGGGAACGCCTGTTCTCGAAGCCCGCGGCATCACCAAACGCTTCCCCGGCGTAGTGGCCAACAACAACGTGTCTCTGACCATTCACAAGGGCCAGATCGTTGGGTTGTTGGGGGAAAACGGCGCGGGTAAGTCGACTTTGGTCAAGATGATCTACGGGCTATACGAGCCAGACGAGGGCGAGATCCTCATGAACGGCTCGCAGATCACTTTGAAGGGTCCGCGCGACGCCATTCGCCGCGGAATTGGCATGGTTCATCAGCATTTCCAATTGGTGCCGGTGTTTACCGTGGCGGAGAACGTGATCCTCGGTGACGAACCGCATAAGTCGGTTTTCGTCAACATGAAGAAGGCGACGGCAGAGGTGGCGCGTCTGTCTGAGGAGTACGGGCTCAAGGTCGATGTGAACGCCAAAGTCGAGGACCTCCCCGTGGGCGCCCAGCAGCGGGTAGAGATCTTGAAGGCTCTGTATCGAAAAGCAGAAATCCTGATCATGGATGAGCCAACCGCGGTTCTCACGCCGCAAGAAACGGACGAGCTTCTCAAGGTGATGCGTGGCTTTGCGGACAACGGAGTCGCAGTCATCTTCATCACCCACAAACTCCGGGAAGTTCTTGCCCTCGCGGACACCATCGAGGTGCTGCGTGGAGGAGAGGTCGTCGGCACCACGACCCCGGACGAAACAGACCAAGCGGGCCTGGCCCAGATGATGGTGGGCCGGAGCGTTCTGCTCAGGGTCGACAAGAAGCCGGCGATGACCAGAGACGTCGTACTGGATGTGCAGGGCCTCCACGTCGATGGCGGTCTAGGTCTGCCAGCGGTCACCGATGTTTCCTTCTCGGTGAAAGCCGGTGAGATTGTTGGCATTGCGGGTGTGGAGGGCAACGGGCAGCGCGAGCTGGTCGAGGCATTGACCGGTTTGCGCAAATACGAGGCGACGTCGGTGATGATGAACGGATCGGACGCCCTCGGGCTCAACCCCCATGATGTGCACGACCTCGGCGTCGGACATGTCCCGGAAGATCGGGAGAAGGACGGAGTCGTCGGGCAGTACTCGATCGCCGACAACATGGTGCTGAATCGATTCGATGAGAAGGAGTTCGCGTCGAAGGGTGTGCGCAACAGCAAAGCCGTGAACACTCTCGCCACGGAACTCGTCGAGGACTACGACGTCCGTACGCCGTCGATACAGACCACGGCGCAATCCCTGTCCGGTGGCAACAAGCAGAAAGTCGTCATTGCCCGCGAACTGGCTGCCGACCCCCGCCTGCTTATCGCCTCCCAACCCACTCGTGGAGTGGATGTCGGCTCCATCGAGTTCATTCACTCGCAGATCGTCAAGGCCCGAGACGGTGGCGCTGGGGTTCTGTTGATCTCTGCCGAACTCGACGAAGTGATGGGGCTATCGGATCGAATCCTGGTGATGTATGACGGCCGAGTGGTTGCCGAGCTCGACGGTGAGGGTGCGGATCGAAATCGCATTGGACGACTGATGGCCGGTGGCGAGGACACGCCCCCGAGTTCTGCCGACTCCGCATGAGCGAGGCCTTCGCTCCCGTCGACATCATTATCGCCAAGCGCGATAACCGGGAGCTCTCCAACGAACAAATCGACTGGGTTGTCGATGCCTATACCCGCGGCGTCGTCGCCGACGAGCAGATGAGTGCGCTGGCCATGGCGATTCTGCTCAATGGCATGAACAAGCGAGAAATCGTCCGGTGGACCGAAGCGATGATCGCGTCCGGCAGTCGGATGGACTTTTCGGACTTCGACGCCCCCAGCGTGGATAAGCACTCAACTGGGGGAGTAGGGGACAAAGTCACGCTTCCGCTGGTACCCATCGTTGCCGCGTGCGGAGCGGTTGTTCCGCAGTTGAGTGGTCGTGGCCTCGGCTACTTCGGGGGCACTTTGGACAAGATGGAATCCATCCCCGGGTGGCGTGCCCTGCTGTCCAACGAGGAGATGGCGGATGTCATGCGCGCTTCGGGTGGTGTCATCTGCGCAGCCGGCGACGGATTGGCACCAGCCGATAAGAAGCTGTACGCACTTCGCGATGTCACAGGAACGGTCGAGGCGATTCCGCTGATCGCCTCGAGCATCATGAGCAAGAAGATTGCCGAGGGCGCGGACGGTCTCGTCCTGGACGTGAAGACGGGCAACGGAGCATTCATGTCCGACCTCGCGCGAGCGGAGAAGCTCGCCCGCACGATGGTCGAGATCGGCAACGATGCGGGCGTGCGCACGCGGGCACTGATCACCGCCATGGATGTTCCTTTGGGCCTGGCCGTCGGTAACGCCATCGAAGTTACCGAGTCGCTGGAGGTGTTGGCTGGTGGCGGCCCTTCCGATCTCGTCGAACTTGTGATCGCCCTGGCCAACGAGATGTTGGATATCGCGGGCATCGACGCCGACCCGCGGGAGGCGATCACCAGTGGACGGGCAATGGACCATTGGCGCCGGATGGTCAGCGCCCAGGGCGGTGACCCCGACGCCCCGCTCCCGGTGGCGCGTCACCAGCACGTCATCACGGCTCCTGTCGCGGGGCCCTTGTCCACGCTTGAGGCCTACGGGGTCGGCGTTGCTGCCTGGCGTCTGGGAGCGGGACGCGCTCACAAAGAGGACGAGATCATCCACGGTGCTGGTGTCCAGCTGCACGCCAAGCCTGGAGACATGTTGTCGGAAGGTCAGCCGATCATGACCTTGCTCGCCGACGACGAAGCTCGCCTACCGGCCGCCATCGCTGAGCTGGAGGGGTCATGGGAGATCGGTGGCGAGCCTATGGATCGCCACCCCTTGGTCATCACGCGATTCGACGAAAACACTCGAGGGTAGGGATCTCATGCCCGAAATCATCAGCAGTCCAGCTCAGATCCCGGTCCCCGGAGGGAAGACCATCGAGGAGTTCGTGGGTCATGCATCCAGTGGCGACACGGGTGTGTCCGTTGCCCATATGGTCGCACCGGCGGGATGGGATGAGCCCTTCCAAGCTCCCACGTTCGATGAATTCACGGTCGTGTTGGAGGGGGAACTCCTCGTCGACCACGGTGATGAGACCTCTGCGGTGGTTGCCGGTCAGGCGATCATCACGCGGGCCGGTGAGCGCATTCGCTATCGCACGGCCTCTGGGGCCCGCTACGTCGCTGTCTGCCTCCCGGCCTTTGCCCCCGAGGACGCACATCGCGACGAGTCGTCGTGATGCAGCGCGCGAGCGGATGCCATCACCGCTGCGCCATGGCCGCTACATTCCTGCCATGACCGGCGCCTTGTCTGCGGCAACGATTGCCCAGGCCCCCAAAGTCTTGCTCCACGATCATCTAGATGGCGGGCTTCGGCCACCAACGGTCATTGATCTGGCCGAGTCTGCGGGCTACGGCAACCTTCCCTGTCAAGACGCGGCCGATTTGGCGCGCTGGTTCTCCGAAGCCGCCTACTCCGGATCGCTGGAGCGGTACCTGGAAACTTTTCAGCACACGGTCGCAGTCACCCAGAGTGCCGAGGCTCTCGCCCGGGTTTCTCGCGAATGCGCGGAAGACCTTGCGGCAGACGGCGTCGTGTACGCCGAAGTCCGCTTTGCTCCCGAACTTCACGTGGAGCAGGGACTGTCCCTTCGACAGGTGGTCGATGCGGTACTCGACGGCTTCGACCAAGGCACCACTGGCTCGATAGCTGACGGCCGGTGGATCCGGATCGGAGTGTTGCTGACAGCGATGCGGACAGCCACGCACTCCAAGGAAATCGCGGAACTCGCGGTGGAGTACCGCGATCGCGGGGTCGTCGGCTTTGATATCGCAGGGGCTGAAGCTGGTTTCCCGCCCACGCGCCATCTGGATGCGTTCGAGTACCTGCGACGCGAGAACGCGCACTTCACCATCCACGCGGGCGAGGCGTTCGGTCTGCCGTCTATTTGGGAGGCCATCCAATGGTGTGGGGCCGATCGACTCGGGCACGGGGTTCGCATCGTGGACGACATCGACATGTCCGATCCACACGAGCCGCAGCTGGGCAGACTCGCAGCCTACGTCCGCGACCGAAGGATTCCGCTGGAGTTGTGTCCATCCAGCAATGTGCAAACCGGCGCCGCCGCATCCATCGCCGACCACCCAATCGGATTGTTACGCCGGCTCAACTTCCGGGTAACTCTGAACACGGACAACCGTTTGATGTCGGGCACGTCCATGTCTCGTGAGATGGAATTGTGCTGTGAGGCTTTCGGGTGGACCTTGGATGACCTGCAGTGGCTGACAGTGAATGCCATGAAGAGCGCCTTCATCCCGTTCAACGAAAGATTGGACATCATCAATACGCGGATCAAACCCGCGTATGCCGCATTGAAGGAAGCTGAATCCACGACAAGGAAGGAGTAAGTGCGATGTCGGTCATCGATGCTCTCAGCGAAGGGCAGCTACGAGTCGAGGAGTTCCGCGACGAGTTGGGCAAGGTTCGCCATGTGCTGGACAACACCGATGCCGTGCTCGGAATGGCAGACGAGACCCTTCACGCAGCCGAAGAAGCTCTCGAAGAAGCGCGACGAGCCATGCCGGTGATCATCGCCGTTGCCGTCGTCACCACGGCGGCGGTAGTGGGCATCTATCTGTGGCGTCGGCGGGCATCAGATCGTGAGAAAAACTAGGTCGTGATGGTGTGGCGCGACGACGGGGTAGAGACGACGTCGGCGCCTTCGTCAAGCAACGTGCGGGCACTGATTCCGGGGTATTCGCGTTCGAAGCTGCAGGACTCGGGTGGCTTCGCGAGGCCCACGAAGAGCATCAGGGAGTGCCGATTCCCTGGGTGCATGACTTCGACCGTAACCACCTGACGCTGGACTTCGTCGCGACTACTGCCCCCAGCCCGGAGGCGGCGCGGGTGTTCGGCGCTCAGTTGGCCCGCACGCATCGGTCCGGAGCCGAGATGTTCGGCGAACTTCCCCCGGGGTCAGACCGGTCCTTCATCGCCGAACTCGAGCTACCCCCGGGGCAGTGGGAGACCTTCGGAAGCTTCTACGCACAAGCTCGCGTTCGCCCCTTGGCCGATCTGGCTCTGTCACGGGGCGCTATCAGCACGGCTCAGGCGCAGGACTTCGCCGTGTTGTGTGATCACCTCGAGTCCGAGGATCCGCTGCTCATTGGTCCCCCTGATCCGATTGCCCGCCTCCACGGAGACCTGTGGAGCGGCAATGTCCTGTGGCGTCGACGTGATTGTGTCCTGATCGATGCGTCGGCCCATGGTGGGCACCGGGAGACTGACCTGGCCATGTTGGCGCTCTTCGGCCTGCCTTACCTCGACGTCGTACTCGAGGCCTATTGCGACGAGTGGCCGTTGAATGACGGCTACGAAGCACGTGTCGAACTGCATCAGGTCTACCCATTGCTCGTCCACGCCATCCTTTTCGGCGGGAGTTATGGCGCCAGCGCAACCAGAGCTGCGCGTCAAGCGGTGGCTAGGACTCGTTCGTGACGGGGGTGGCCGAGTCCGGGGCCCTACCTCGCCCACTGAGCAGGCGATCGATCGCCCAGAAGATCAGACCAAGCACGATTCCCAGAGCCGCCACTCCGGCGATGTTTGTCAGTACCGCGGGAAGTCCGTAGGCGACAACATTGAGGAAGTCGTAGGGGTATCTCTCGATGAAGTGTCCTCGTATGAGTGTGTAGGCGGCCCAGGTAATCGGGATCACGATGGCCGTGAATACCGACGCGAAGGTCACTTGCCGGCGTGGACCGACGATGAGCCAGAGGGCTACTGTCATCACCGGCACGATGTAGTGCTTGAGTGCATTGACGATGATGTCCAGGCCTTCGACCTGAGCATCAGGTGCAAGCACGATCGCGTAGATCAGGCCGGTGATCGAGATCATCACCAGTGAGTCCATGCGCACCGCGTGCCAGACGCCTCCGCCCCGGTCGGGGTTGCGAGCAAGCATCGTGAACACGATGGCGACGATGATGTTCGAAAGATTGGTGAAGTAGCTCAATGAGTCGGTGACCCGCCCAGCAAGACCAGCAATTCCGTCTGGATTAACCCCGAGGGCACCCGGGGGAACATCGACCGGTGGATACACATTGAAGATGGTGAGGACCATTCCGAGGCCAAGGCCGAACCACGCAATGCCGGCAGCGATCGCGTAGGCGCGTCGAATGCTCACGCGTGCGATCCTTGCGTGAACATCACACACCCATGGGGTGCCACACCGTCTTCACCTCGACGAAGGCCCGCATGCGAGACAGGCTCGGGGTCGCCTGCCAGTCTGCGTGGGGAGCGGCCCCGTCGAGTGCGTTGACGTCTGCGTGCTCGGCCAGCCATGGCATGACCTCCGCCGGCGCCCCTGTGAGGATGTTCACCACACCTGCGGGAACGTCGGAAGTAGCCAAGCATTCGGCGAGGGTGATGGCCGGGATCGGTCGGGACGAACTCGGCATGACGATCACGGCGTTGCCAGTGACGATGATCGGAGCAACGACGCTGACCAAGCCGAGGATGCTGGCGTCCTGCGGTGCCACCGCTGCCACGACTCCCGTGGGCTCGGGTACGGAGAAATTGAAGAAGGGTCCGGCGACGGGATTGGTGTTGCCGATCACTTGGGCGTACTTGTCCGCCCAGCCCGCGTACCAGACCCACCGGTCGATGGCGGCGTCAACATGGGCGCCCGCCTTTCTCGACGAAACACCCTCGGAGTCGGACACCTCTGAGATGAATTGCTCGCGGCGGCCTTCCATGACCTCGGCGATCCGGTAGAGAACCTGCCCGCGGTTGTAGGCGGTGGCCGTCGACCACTTGGCGACCGCGGAGCGCGCCGCCAACACCGCGTCCCGTGCATCCTTCCTGCTGGCAAGAGCCATGTTGGCCAGGAATTGATCTTTGGAATCGGTGACCTCGTAGGTGCGTCCCGACTCGCTGCGCGGGAAAGCCCCTCCGATGAAGAGCTTGTGGGTCTTACGAACATCGACTCTGCTCATGACGGATCCTCCACGTTGAGGTACGCACCCAAACCTTGCACTCCACCCTCTCGACCGAAGCCCGATTCCTTAAAGCCTCCAAAGGGGCTCGTGGGATCGAATCTGTTGAAGGTGTTGGCCCAGACGATCCCGGCGCGCATCTGGTTCGCCATCCACAAAATGCGGCTGCCCTTCTCGGTCCAGATTCCGGCCGAAAGCCCGAAGGGGGTGTTGTTGGCTTTCGCAACGGCCTCCTCGGGGGTGCGGAACGTGAGAACCGACAGGACGGGTCCGAAGATCTCCTCGCGGGCGATCCGGTGAGCCTGGGTGACGTTCGTGAAGACCGTTGGTGGGAACCAGAAGCCTTTGTCGGGGATCGGACAGGTGGGGCTCCAGCGTTCGGCTCCTTCGGCCTCGCCGGACGCGGTGAGCTCTTCGATCTTGCTCAACTGCATGGACGAATTGATGGCCCCGATATCGGTGTTCTTGTCCAGCGGGTCTCCGAGGCGAAGGGTCGTCAGGCGGCGTTTCAAGGAAGCCAACGCCTCGTCGGCGACGGACTCCTGCAGCAGAAGTCGACTTCCGGCGCAGCAGACATGTCCCTGGTTGAAGTAGATGCCGTTCACGATGCCCTCGATGGCCTGATCAATGGGAGCGTCATCGAAGACGATGTTGGCTGCCTTGCCGCCCAGTTCGAGGGTGAGCTTCTTCTTGGTGCCAGCCACCGCTCGCTGAATGGCTTTCCCAACCTCGGTCGAGCCGGTGAAAGCAACCTTGTCTACGTCCGGGTGCTCAACGAGCATGCGCCCCGTCTCGCCAGCACCGGTGATGATGTTGACGACGCCGGGTGGGAGCCCGGCCTGTTGACAGATGTCAGCGAACGCGAGCGCGGTGAGTGGCGTCGTTTCCGCGGGCTTGAGCACCACCGTATTGCCGCAAGCCAAAGCGGGGGCGACCTTCCAGGCAAGCATCAACAATGGGAAGTTCCACGGAATCACCTGCGCGGCGACGCCGAGAGACTTCGGGTCGGGCCCGTAGCCGGCGAACTCGAGTTTGTCGGCCCAGCCGGCGTGGTAGAAGAAGTGCGCGGCCACGAGTGGTAGGTCAACATCCCGGGACTCTCGAATCGGTTTTCCGTTGTCCAAGGTCTCCAGGACCGCGAGCTCACGAGAACGCTCCTGGATGAGACGGGCGATTCGGAAGATGTACTTGGCGCGGTCCTTTCCGGACATCTTGGACCAGGTCTTGTCGTAGGCCCGGCGGGCGGCCGCAACCGCGGCGTCCACGTCGGCCTGGCCGGCTTCGGCGACCTCGCTGAGTACTTCCTCGGTAGCCGGATTGATGGTCTTGAAGAACTCGCCGCTGGTGGGTTCGCTGAAGGATCCACCGATGAAGAGTCCGTAGTTGGATTCGATGTCCACGATGGAACGCGATTCCGGTGCGGGGGCGTAGTCGAATGGCATGGGTTGTCCTCGTGGTCTGTCTAGTCGATCGTCACGTAATCGGGGCCGGAGTAGTGACCGTCGCGCATGCGCTGACGTTGCATGAGTAGGTCGTTGAGCAAGGTCGAGGCGCCGAAGCGGAACATGTCGGGGTTGAGCCAGTCCTCACCCACGGTCTCGTTCACCATCACCAGGTAGCGGATGGCGTCCTTGCTCGTCTTGATGCCTCCGGCTGCCTTGACCCCGATGCGAGTGCCCGTCTGGTCAGCGAAGTCACGAACGGCTTCGAGCATCAGCAAGGTCACCGGCAACGTGGCCGCCGGGGACACCTTCCCGGTGCTGGTCTTGATGAAATCGGCGCCGGCTTGCATGGCGAGCCAGCTGGCCCGACGAACGTTGTCGTAGGTTTTCAGCTCTCCGGTTTCGAGGATCACCTTCAGGTGGGCATCCCCGCACGCCTCCTTCACCGCGACGATCTCTTCGAAGACCTTCGCGTAGTTGCCGGCGAGGAAGGCGCCGCGGTCGATCACCATGTCGATCTCATCGGCGCCGTCTGCCACGGCCTGCTTGGTGTCCATGAGTTTCACGTCCATGCTGGCCCGCCCGCTGGGAAAGGCGGTGGCGACCGCTGCCACGTGGACTCGATCTTTGACGCAGGCGCGCGTGGTCGCCACCAGATCCCCGTACACGCAGACCGCCGCTACCGCGGGGCAGGTTGGATCTGTGGGATCGGGGTGGAGCGCCTTCGCGCACAGGGCGCGGACTTTGCCGTCGGTATCCATGCCTTCAAGCGTGGTTAGGTCCACCATCGAGATGGCGGTGTCGATGGCCCAGATCTTCGAGTCCTTCTTGATGGAGCGAGTGGCAAGCGTGGCTGCGCGGCCTTCGAGCCCGACTTGATCAACTCCCGGCAGCCCGTGAAGGAGGCTGGTGAGTGTGCTGTTGTCCACCGTCGCGTCGCTCTCCTTGTTCGTGAATCTCATCTGGTCGGCCATGAGGGTATCGCCACTGGTTGTGTGCAGTTACTCCGGAGCCTGGCTAGTGGTTCTGCGTCAAATGGGCGTCACTTGTGTACTGAAAGGCTGTAAACACGAAGACACGAGGCTTGGCTGCTAGCCGGAGAACCACTGTCCGACATCGTTGGCTAGATCGTCGAGTTGACGCTCGGCCATGTCGCGGGCGTCGTCGATGCTTGATCCCACTTCAACGACCACTTGCAGGTATGCCTTGATCTTGGGCTCGGTTCCGCTCGGCCGCACGATGATGCGGCCGTGCCCGGCGAGAGTGAGGACGAGACCGTCGGTCGGGGGAAGATCCGTTCCCTGTTGAAGGTCGACGATCGTCTCTACTGCCCGCTTTCCCACGGTGGTGGGGGGTTGACTGCGTAGCGACTCCATGATGGTGCGGATGGTCGAGAGATCAGCGACGCGCAACGACGCCTGGCGGGTGGCGTACAGGCCGTGTTCACGGGCTAGATCGTCTAAGAGGTCCAGAATCGACCGGGAGTCGGCTTTCAGTTCAGCGATGAGGTCCACCACCGCGAGCGCAGCGGTGATTCCGTCCTTGTCGCGCACGGTTTCGGGATCGACGCAATAGCCCAGCGCCTCCTCGTAGCCGAACCGCAAGGTCGGAATACGGCCGATCCATTTGAACCCCGTCAACGTTTGCTGGTAGTCCAAAGTCGACGAATCTGCAATGGCCTTGAGCATTCCGCCGGAGACGAGCGACTGCGCCAATGTGCTACGGCTGGAATCTCGCCTGCTGGCCCACCACCCCAAGGCGTAGCCGACCTCGTCACCAGACAACATGCGGTAGTCGCCGCCGGGAGTTGGGACCCCGATCGCGCACCGATCCGCATCGGGGTCGTTCGCGACAATCACATCCGGCCGCACCCGCTCGGCCGTTGCGAGCGCGAGGTCCATCGCGCCTGGCTCCTCAGGGTTCGGGAAAGCGACCGTGGAAAAGTCGGGGTCCGGGTCAAACTGAGCGTCGACCCGCACGCAGGGAGCGAAGCCAGCATCGGTCAACAGTTGCTCGAGGAGCCGACCACCAACACCATGCATCGGAGTAATGACGCTAACCACGTCGGCGCGCCTATCCACTTCGTCGGGGCCGAGGATCTCGAGTGCGCGCTCTGCGTAGCTGTGCACGATGGACTCGTCGAGTGTCTGCCAGCCGTCATTCCTCGGAAGTTCATCCACACGCATCGAGGAGGCCACCGAATCGATCATCGCGGCGATCTGCCCATCCACCGGCGGAACGATCTGGCATCCGTCTTCCAGGTAGACCTTGTACCCGTTGTCTTGCGGCGGATTGTGGCTCGCGGTGACCATCACTCCCGCGGACGCCCCGAGGTGTCGAATAGCGAATGCGAGGACCGGGGTGGGCAGTGGGCGGGGGAGCACGAAGGCTCGCACTCCGGCACCCTGCATGATCGACGCGGTGTCGTGGGCGAAGACATCGGAGTTGTGCGCCGAGAATCTCCATGCCCAGACTGCGCGCGACGATCGCCTCCAGCGCGGTGCTCATTCCGACGAGAGTTCCACCCATCGCGGCGACCATGCCGATTTCCGCGGGCGTCTCGTACATCGGGCCACGGAATTGGCAGTAGACACCCTCGGCGAGACTCGGATCGATCGTTCGACACATCGTGCGCAACCGCGCGCTGTAGAGGTCGGTGAGGTCAACGAAGTGCGCCCCGTGCAGTGGGCTCGCACCCGTCAGGTTGATGTGATCGCGGATCAGGACTGGTGTTCCGGGCGACCATGCTGGATCGAGGCCGCCGCAACCGTTCGTCAAGACCACCGTGTGACATCCCGAGAAGTGCGCGGTGCGAACAGCGTGCGTGACGGCATCCACGCCGCGTTCCTCGTAGAGGTGGGTGCGCCCGAGGAAGGCCAGAACCCGGGTGCCGTCCGCGTCGATACTGCGGAATCGACCGGCGTGACCGTCGACCGCGGGGGGTGCGAAGCCGGGCAGGTCCGTGACTGGGAACTCGCTGGTGGTCTCGCCGAGTAGTTCCGCCGCTGGCACCCATCCCGAACCCAGGACCACCGCTACAGTGTGGCGATCAACCGTGGTCAGTGTCTTCAGGCGTGCTGCCGCCTGCTGGGCGGATTCGTTCGCCGCGCGCGTTGTCTCGTCAGTCACCGGAGAAACCTACTGCGTCGCGTGCATTCGGCGGGCCGCTTCCGCAACAGATCCGGACAGGCTCGGATACACCGTGAAGGCCTGCGCGAGCTGATCGACGGTCAGACGGTTGTCGACGGCGAGCGTGATGGAATGAATGAGTTCGCTGGCGTTCGGGGCGACGACAACACCACCCGCGACGATTTGCGAACCTTTGCGAGCGAAGAGTTTGACGAAACCATCGCGATGACCGTGCATCTTCGCTCGCGCGTTGGTGCGAAGGGGCAATAGGACGGTGGTGCCGCGAAAGTCCCCGCTATCGAGATCTGCTTGTTGTAGGCCGACCGTCGCGATTTCCGGTTCGGTGAAGATCGTGCTGGAGATCGCGGTGGACTCCAACGGAGCGACCGCGTCACCCAATGCGTGATACATCGCGATTCTTCCCTGCATGGCGGCGACGGACGCCAGCATGTTCACCCCCGTGCAGTCTCCTGCGGCATAGATGTGACGCGCACTTGTTCGTGACACACGATCGACGGTGATGAATCCACGAGAGTCGGTCGAAACGCCCGCCGATTCCAAGCCCAGATCATCGGTGTTGGGCAGCGAACCAACCGCCATCAGCACGTGACTGCCCTGAAGGGTGCTTGAGTCATCCAAGGTCACGATCACTGAGTTGTCCACGCGCCGGGCAGCAACGGCGCGAGAACGCGAACGGACATTCAGTCCACGACGCGTGAAGACATCCTCGAGTACACCAGCAGCGTCGACGTCTTCGCCGGGGAGAACACGATCACGCGATGAGACGAGCGTGACGGTGCTTCCGAGAGCATGAAAGGCGCTGGCGAACTCCGCCCCCGTC
>RGQW01000231.1 GCA_010029945.1 Actinomycetota bacterium
GCAGCACTTGACGCAACGGTTGAGGTGCGTTCGGCATCTCGTACCCGTCTGATGGCGATACCAGACGTGATCATCGGTCCGAAAGTGACGAGCCTCGAAGCCGACGAGTTGATCGTGGCCGTGCATGTTCCTGTGGTGCGCGGGTGGCAGAGTTATGCGAAGGTGGGAGTGCGAAATGCCATGGTCATTGCAACCGTCGGCGTGGCAACAGTCGTGAACGAAGAGGCGCGTTCGGTGTCGTTCGGACTCACATCTGTCGGCCCGACTCCACTGCGATGCCCAGACGCCGAGGTCGCGGCATGCGAGGCCTTCTGGACACTCGATGGCACGCCCCGAACTCCAACCGCACGCGATATCGGCCACATCGCCGAACTCGTCATGGAGGGTGCCCAACCCATTGACGACCACCGCTCGAGTGTGGAATACCGACGGCACAGTGTGGGCGTTCTGGCCGCACGGCACCTGCGTACCGCGGCGCGCACACTCAGGGAGCAATGACATGAGCAAGCCCTATCAACTGCACGTCAACGGCCAGACCCTCGACGTGCCTGATCCGGTGCCAGGCGAGTCTCTAATGACGGTCCTGCGCGAACGTCTCGGCCTGCGTGGAACGAAGACGGCGTGCTCAGAAGGGGAGTGCGGTTCCTGCAGTGTGCTCGTCGACGGTGAACTGATGTGTTCGTGCCTCGTCATGGCCGCCGCAGTGACCGACCGGGCCATCACCACCGTGGAAGGTCTTGGCGACGACGGTATTTCCGACATACAGCGTGCCTTTGTGGAGTGTGGCGCCGTGCAGTGCGGGTTCTGCACCCCCGGCCTCATCGTGGCTGCTCATGCACTTCTCGACCGCCACCCAGATGCCACAACCGACACCGTCCGGGAGGAACTGGCGGGCAATCTCTGTCGATGCACCGGCTACGGGCGCATTATCGACGCGATTCACAGCGTGGCCATCGCGCGGCGGGGTGATCGCCCATGACGACGACCACCGACACGACCAACCAGACCGCCGGGCGCGGCGTCATCGGGGCGTCGGTGACCAGGCCTGACGGTGTGGCGAAAGTGCGCGGCGAATTCGAATTCTCATCAGATCTGTCGGCAGACGGAGCGTTGTGGGGTGCAACCCTGCGATCTCCATACCCGAGGGCACGGATCGTCCATCTCGATACTTCTCCGGCTCTCGGTATCGCTGGTGTGGCGTGCGTGCTCACCGCCGAGGACGTGCCCGGTCGCAATGCCTTCGGCCTTGTCGACGCCGATCAACCGGTTCTCGCGGTCGATGAAGTGAGGTTCGTCGGCGAGCCTGTTGCCATCGTTGCGGCGGAATCACCCGAGGCGTGCGCCGCAGCACTTGCTGCCATCATCGTCGACTACGAGGAACTCACACCTCTCATCGATCCAGAGGTTGCCATCGATCCAACCAGCGAGTCGATCCACCCGTCGGGCAACGTGATCCGCCACCAGCGGATCGAATGCGGTGATCCGACTGTCTCCGGCCACTTCGTGGTGGAGGGCACCTACGAGATCGGCATGCAGGATCAAGCCTTTCTCGGCCTTGAAGCGGCAATGGCGATTCCCGACCCGGGCGGGACTGGCGTCGAATTGCATGTCGCCACCCAGTGGCTGCACGAAGATCAAGCGCAGTTGGCGGCGAGCCTTGCGCTTCCTCCTGAGGCGGTGCGGCTCACGCTTGGCGGCGTTGGCGGTGCCTTTGGCGGACGCGAAGATCTCTCGCTGCAGGTTCACACGTGCATGCTTGCGTTACGCACGGGCCGGCCAGTACGCATCCACTACTCACGTCCTGAGAGTTTCGTGGGGCATGTCCACCGGCATCCCGCCAGTATCACGATGCGCCACCACGCTGACGTCAATGGCCGACTGGTGAAGATAGAGGCCAGGTTTGTCCTCGACGGTGGCGCCTATGCATCTACCTCATCAGCCGTGCTTGTCAATGCAGTGACCCACACTCAGGGTCCGTACCGCTGTGCCAACGCGGTGGTCGACGGTTGGGCTGTCCGCACGAACAACCTGCCCTGCGGAGCGATGCGCGGCTTTGGCGTCGTTCAGGCGTGCATTGCGCACGAAGCGCAGATGGACAA
>RGQW01000232.1 GCA_010029945.1 Actinomycetota bacterium
TCTGCCTGGTGCTGTATGGCATTGCGCGGCTGTTCGGCGTCCCCATGGAGGTCGACACCATGGATGGTGTGGCAGTTGTGCCGTGGTTCCTGGTTCTGCTGATTCCCGTGGTAGCCGGTGTGATCGGGGCTATCTCCGCGTTGCTGTTGCGGGGGCGTCGGGCTGCCGGACGCATTGTTTTCTGGGCGGGAACTGCGTTGGCCGTGGCGTCGCTCTCCCTCCCCCTTCTTCCACCCGGGGCAACAGACCTGTCGACCAAGATCTGGCTGTCTGTCATGCACGTGATCACGTGGCTCTTCGTCGTTCCCCAAGTCGCGCGAATCGTGGGAGATTCCGAACCAGGGCGCCATGCCGAGCGCGAAGTGATCCTCACATGACGAGTACTCCCCCGGCGCCAGCCGAGCAACCAACGCGCGAGCGATCTGCAGTTCGCGCGATTGTTGCCGCCATGCGCCCACGTCAATGGGCCAAGAACGTCCTCGTGTTCGCCGCCCCTCTTGCGGCCGGCAAACTTCTTAGCCCCGACGTTTTCCTCGTAAGCGTCGGAGCCTTCGTTGCGTTCTGCTTAATCTCGAGCGCGACCTATCTGGTGAATGACGTGCGCGATGTCGAATCAGACCGTGCGCACCCCGTCAAGTGCAGCCGACCGATCGCTGCGGGAGAAGTTTCGACCACGACGGCACTGATCGTCGCGGCGGTTCTGGCGGTGCTAGCCCTGGCACTCGCATTCACCATCTCACCTGCGCTCGGTGGAGTGCTCGTCGCCTACGCCGTCTTTACTGGCGCGTATTCACTGTTCTTGAAGAACGAACCTGTCATCGAGTTGGTCCTTCTCGCCATGGGTTTTCTGCTGCGGGCGATCGCTGGCGGCGTGGCGTCAGGGCTGCCGATCTCCGAGTGGTTCTTGATCGTCGCCGGCTTCGGCTCGCTGTTCATGGCGGCCGGTAAGCGGTACGGGGAGCTTGATCGACTTGTTCGCGACGGTGGGAACTCAGAGCAGACGGGATCGGTGCGGGCGTCGTTGCGCGGCTACACGCTTGGTTACCTGCGATTCGTGTGGGGAGTGGCCGCCGCGGTCACCATTACGGCGTATTGCTTGTGGGCGTTCGACGTCGCCCAGACGCCGTCGAGTTTCCCGTGGGCGGCGTGGAGTGTCCTGCCCTTCGTGCTGGCCATCCTTCGGTACGCGATCACGGTGGATCGTGGAGCGGCCGAGGCGCCGGAAACAGCTGCTCTCGGCGACCGAGTCTTGGTAGTCCTCGGTGGTGCCTGGCTGATCTTGTTCGGACTCGGAGCGGTGGGCGTATGACCGTGGAATCGCCCCTGATGGCAACCGACGATGATCGTTTGCTCACCGGCTGGGGCCGCACCGCCCCGTCTCGAGCAACTGTCCGGTCTCCGTCCACGTATGACGAGGTGGCTGCGGCCATCCAAGAAGCGGGTCCTCGGGGCGTCCTCGCGCGAGGCCTCGGGCGAAGTTACGGCGATGCAGCACAAAGCGGTGGGGCCACAGTTTTCGACATGACGGGCTTGCACAGGTTCGAACTTGATATCGATAGCGCGACTGTGACGGCGGATGCTGGCGCGAGCGTCGACGAGATTCTGCGAGCGATCGTGCCGGCCGGTTTTTTCGTCCCCGTCACGGCGGGCACTCGATTCGTCACCGTCGGTGGGGCGATTGCGGCCGATATTCACGGCAAGAACCACCACGTCGAAGGTAGTTTCGGAAGTCACGTTGTCTCGATGCGTGTGGTCGATGGGACGGGCCAGGAGTTGGCTCTGTCCCCCACGGACTCGACGACCAAGGACATGTTCTGGGCCACCGTCGGTGGAATGGGTCTGACAGGGGTGATCGTCGAAGCGACGTTCCGTCTCCTTGCGATCGAAACGTCGAGCATGAGTGTGGACACTGTCCGGTGCCACGACCTCGACGACGTGATGGCTCGCATGATCGAGGGTGATGACGATTACCGGTATTCGGTCGCGTGGATCGACAGCGTCGCACCGTCGGGACGGGGCGTACTCACCAGAGGTGATCACGCTCGCCGCGAGCAGTTGACGCGCAAGCAAGCGGAGGCACCTCTCGCGTACGCGACACC
>RGQW01000233.1 GCA_010029945.1 Actinomycetota bacterium
AGGCGTCTCGCAACTCCGGCAGCCCAGCTGTCGTGGGGTAGCCCGGAGAATCCGACGCTTCACACAATGCGCGCTGGACGACGTCTGGTGTGGGGTCGACGGGGGTGCCCACCGACAGGTCAACAACGCCGTCGGGGTGCTCTCGAGCGCGCTCCGCAATCGGAGCGAGCGTGTCCCAGGGGAAAGCTGGTAACCGGAGCGTCATCCGGTCACCGCCAAATCAGGCGTCTTCTTTGGGCGGGACATTCGCGAGCAACGGAGCGTCGAACGACTGTCCACCGAGCTTGGCCGCCCCACCCGGGGAGCCCAGGTCCGAGAAGAATTCTGCGTTGGCCGCCGTGTAGTCCGACCACTCGTCGGGGACATCGTCTTCGTAGAAGATGGCCTCGACCGGGCATACGGGTTCGCACGCGCCACAGTCCACACACTCATCCGGCTGGATGTAGAGCATCCGATCGCCCTCATAAATGCAATCGACGGGACATTCTTCGATACACGACTTGTCTTTGACATCCACACACGGGAATGCGATGACGTAGGTCACCTGAAGCCTCCGGTTCGAAACGTTGGTGCCCGGAACTCCCCGACACCGGGCACAACGCTACACACCTCTCAGCATGATCGCCGCTTACGGGCCGATGGACGTTTCGCCGATTCCATCAATCTCCAGAAAGGCCGCTGTGTGGCGATCCGGCCATGCTCTGCTGAGGGGCGCCGAGCCACCTAGGGTGGCGTCCGTGAAGCTCTACGACACTCGTTCGCGGACGGTCGAAACGATCACCCCGCAACGCGAGCGTCACCTCACCCTGTACGCGTGCGGCCCCACGGTGTACCGCGACGCCCACGTAGGCAACATGCGGACGTTCCTGCTAACGGACCTCATCGCCCGCCTCGCGGGACTGCACGGCTGGAACACCACGGTGGTCCAAAACATCACAGACGTGGGACACATGGCCGACGACACAGGCCTCGGAGGTGTCGACGAGGGCCAAGGGGATGGCGAGGACCGAATTCTGCGTCAGGCCGAGCATGAGGGCCGAGGAGCTCTCGCGGTGGCCCGTCACTACGAAGACGCCTTTCATCGGGACCTTGCCGCCCTCAACATCCACCCGGCCGACCATTACCCCCGCGCGAGTGAATCGATCGACGACATGATCACCTTGATCGCAACACTCGTCGATCGCGGACACGCGTACATCGGCGGCGACGGTTCGGTCTTTTTCGACGCCCGCTCCGTCGCTGATTACGGTGCTCTCAGCGGCAATCGTCTCGATGACCTGCGGCCAGGACACAAATTCGACGCCGACATCGATTCCACCAAGCGCTTCCACGCCGACTGGGCCTTGTGGAAGAAGGCACCGGAAACACGGACGCAGTTGGTGTGGGACACACCCTGGGGAGTCGGTTTTCCCGGCTGGCACACCGAATGCAGTGCCATGAGCCTCAAACTGCTCGGCACGTCAATCGACGTGCATACCGGCGGCATCGATCTGCGTTTCCCCCACCACGAGGACGAACGAGCGCAGAGCAATTCGGTGACGGGAACCGACGTCGTTCGACACTGGGTGCACGCAGAACACCTGCTTTTCGACGGACGCAAGATGAGCAAGTCGGCCGGCAATGTCGTGCTCGTGGATCACGTCACCGATCGCGGCATGGACCCCCTCGCGCTGCGTCTGGCTTTCCTTCAGCACCGCTACCGACAGCAAATGAATCTGACCTGGGCGGTCATCGAGGGTGCACAAACAACTCTTGATCGTTGGCGAAAGAACGTGGCCGCGTGGGCGACCTCACCATCGGCACCCATCCCCGACGATCTTCAGCAGGAGTTCCTGTCCGCCGTCGATGACGATCTCGACACACCGCGCGCGCTTCAGGTCCTGCGATCCGTGGAACGGGACAGCAATCTCACCGACGGAGCGCGCTTCGAATTCTTCGCCTGGGCGGATCGACTCCTCGGATTGGATCTCGTCCGCCGGGTCGGGCAGGCCACGGCAGCAGACCCCCTGCCCGACGACGTGCTCGCATTGGCCGCCGAGCGTCAGGAGGCGCGAACGCAACGTGATTTCGCGACGAGCGATCGGCTGCGAGACGAACTC
>RGQW01000234.1 GCA_010029945.1 Actinomycetota bacterium
GACCTCGGTCACACCGGCCATCGGGAGATCGCGGTCTCCATCCTGGCGGATCTTGTTCGGCGTCGGGCCTCGGGAGAACTCAAGCCCCAGAGCGTCGCCGGAATGGACATCGTCGAGCCGACGACAGCGATCGACCTCGTGTGTGGCATGACGGTGGACGCGGTGGCGGAGAACCGCCCCTTTGAGCACGGGGGCGTGACCTATTACTTCTGTGCACCGGGGTGCCGCAAGGCATTCGAGAAAGATCCGGATTCATTCATCACCACCCAGCAGGAGGCTCCATGCTGATTAACCATTCGTTCCAGGTCGATCAACCGATCGATCAAGTGTGGAACTTCTTCGACGACGTTCCGCTCGTCGCCGCGTGCGTCCCCGGCGCCGATCTCACGAAGGAGGTCGGTGACGATCAGTACGAGGGAGACGTCACCATTTCGGCGGGTCCGGTGAAGTTGGAGTTCTCGGGTGAATTGAAGATCAAGTCACGCGATAACACCAAGAAGGTCATCGTTCTCGAGGGCGCGGGCGCCGACAAGAAGGGCCGCGGAGCTGCGAGCGTGGTCTTGGACGCATCGCTCAACTCACTCGGTGGATCGACTCGTGTGGATCTGGCGATCGACCTGACCATCTCGGGAGCCGCTGCTCAGTACGGTCGCGGGCTCGTGGCGGACTTCACCGAGGTGCTCATCGACCAGACCGCGGATTCGATGAAGACTCGCATGACGGCTATCGCCGAAGGCAGAGACCCGATGGCCGTGGGGGCACCGCAGGCAGCGAGCGGCATATCGATCGCCTTCTCGGCCTTCACTTTGGCCGTCAAGAGGGTCTTTGCTCGGTTCTTCCTGCCCTATCAACCGGCCCCGAGCCGCTCGTAAGGAGGCATTCATGACTCTCTGGGGAATCGGAAACCTCATCCTGATCATCGTCATCGTCCCGGTGCTGGTGGCCCTGCTGAATCGCCTACTCGGTGCCTTGGAACGAATTCGAGGCGCATCGAAGGACGCGCTCGACGGGGGTGTCGCGCTCATTGGTGAGCTGAACACCACGCCGGCCTTGCTCGACAAGACCGACGACGTCATTAAGGAAGTTGCCAATGGGTCGGTGCGGTACGCCGGTCCCGTCTCGAAGCTGCTGGGTTAGGAGAGCACATGTCGACTGATGCAATCATCACGCTCGTTGTGGCGGCGTTGATCGTCGCTGCTGCCGCGCTCGGCCTCTTGCGGGCCATCTTCCATCTCAAAGCAACGGCGGACACCCTCGATGCTCTCGATGGTGGTGTCCAGGTCATCGTGGAGAAGACCTCGACGGTCGAGCCGGTTGTCACCTCTGTCAACGCGAGCCTCGCTCCGGTTCGCTCGTTCGCGGAATCGATCTAGGAGGACTCGTGGACTTCTCTGGACAAAGCGGCTGGCTTGCCGGCTACATCATCGGACTCGTCGTAGTCCTCGTGGTCGTGGTGCTGGTGGTGTCAATCTTGGCTCTGGCCTGGCGCATCGGTAACCAGGCGGGATCCATCCTGGATGGGTTGAAGCAGGCAGAGCGGAACACTGCCGGACTCGCCGGACTAAACGAAACCATCGCGTCGGCCCTCGCCATCATCGACGGGCTGAAGCGCGGACGAGCAAAGTTGGGAGGCTGACATGGACTCGCAAGTGGAGAACTTATGGACGATCGCCAACGTTCTCGGCTCTGTTGTCGTGGTCGCGGTAGCCGCACTACTGACGTTGCTGGTGATCTTCGTGCATCGGATTCACAAGCGGGTGGCGGCCATCAAGGAGACCTTGACCGCCACCAAGGCCAACACGGCCGATACTGAATTGATTACAACAACCGCCGGCGGCGTTGAGGCCGTCTTGGCGGAGGGCCTGGAACACCACCTGTTCCTCGGACGCGTATTGGACAAGGTGCGGTCATGAGTTCACTAGCACTGTGGTCGGTTATCAACATCGTGGCGCTCATCGCGGGCCTGGCGATCTACCTGTTCATCGTGAGCTCCCAGTTGAAGAAGGTGGCCACGAATCTGGAGGAGGCTGCCGATCTCGTCTGGGACATCAAGAAGGACGCGGAAGCGAT
>RGQW01000235.1 GCA_010029945.1 Actinomycetota bacterium
GTAACCAGAGGATGCATGGCAACTATGGTTGCACGAGCAGGGAGCCGGTGACACCTGCAGGCGTGACCGAATATCGGGAAGGTTGAGTGGTCGAGATGAGTCTGCGCGATGGAGCGGTTGTTCTTGGCGGAGCACGAACTCCGATGGGCCGACTGCAGGGCGCCTTGTCGTCGCTGTCTGCGGCTGACCTCGGAGGATTCGCGATCGCCGGTGCGCTCGAGCGCTCGGGAATTCCGCCGACCGATGTTGACTACGTGGTTCTCGGCCAGGTCCTGCAGGCTGGTGCTGGCCAGAACGCGGCCCGTCAGGCAGCGATCGCCGGGGGACTCGGCATGGCGATTCCGGCTCTGACGATCAACAAGGTGTGCCTGTCGGGGATCGACGCGATCGCTCTCGCCGATCAGTTGATCCGCGCTGGAGAGTTCGACACCGTTGTCGCCGGAGGTATGGAGTCGATGTCGCAGGCTCCCCACCTGCTGATCGGTTCACGCGAGGGCAAGAAATACGGCGACTGGACCATGATCGATGCTCTGGCGTTTGACGGACTCACGTGCGCGTTCGACGAATGCGCCATGGGAGAAGCGACGGAGCGATACAACGACCGCTACGCGTTGACGCGACAAGAGCAGGACGCGGTCGCCGAGGCCTCGCATCGTCGAGCCGCAGCCGCGCAATCGGCCGGAATCTTGGCCGAGGAAATCACCCCGGTGCGAATTCCCCAGCGCAAGGGTGACGACATCGTCGTCGCCGACGACGAAGGTATTCGGGCCGAAACGACCGCGGAGTCTTTGGGACGTCTGCGCCCGGCCTTCGCACCCGAAGGAACGATCACCGCGGGGAACGCGTCGCAGATTTCAGACGGCGCGGCGGCCCTCGTCGTCACCTCGCGTGCAGCGGCCGAGCGACTCGAACGAACCCCGATGGCGTTCCTGGGCAGCCACGGAGTTGTCGCCGGGCCCGACCCGTCACTTCACGAACAGCCAGCGGCGGCGATCGAGGCAGCGTGCGCCAAAGAAGGGATCTCCGTTTCCGACCTCGACCTAGTGGAGATCAATGAAGCGTTCGCCGCCGTCGCGGTTGCCTCCATCAAGCGTCTGGGCATCGATGACTCGCGTCTCAATGTGAACGGTGGCGCAATCGCGCTCGGCCACCCCATCGGAATGTCCGGAGCCCGCCTCGTGTTGCACCTGATGTACGAGCTGCGTCGTCGAGGTGGAGGAATCGGGGCAGCAGCCCTGTGTGGCGGCGGTGGCCAGGGGGATGCGCTGATTATCGAAGTGCCCGCCGCGACGTAAGCGATTCGCGTACCCGCCGAGGCGAGACCGCGAAAGGATGCCGCAGACACAGACTGCAGCCGAGCCCGAAGGAGACCGAGCAGGATGACCGACGAGGTCGATCGGCTGATGGCCGGGATCGCCGAGCGCAAGGTGCGGGACCTTGCGCGAGCGATCACCCTTGTCGAAAACGGGGGACCGGACGGTCTCGAACTCCTTCGGCGGCTTGCGGAACAGGCCCGGGGTGGCGCTGAACGCCCACGTAGCCACGTCGTCGGCATCACCGGATCACCGGGGGTGGGCAAGTCCACGATGACCGCGGCGCTGATTACGGCGTTCCGTGCCCGAGGTCAGTCGGTTGCTGTTGTTGCTGTGGATCCGTCGTCGCCGTTCTCCGGAGGTGCGCTGCTCGGTGATCGGATCCGCATGCAGTCGCACTCCTCAGATGAGAACGTCTTTATTCGATCGATGGCCTCACGCGGTCACCTCGGTGGACTGGCGGCCGCGGCCGGACACGTCCTGCGAGTTCTCGACGCCGCCGGATTCGACGTCGTGCTGGTGGAGACGGTGGGTGTGGGCCAATCGGAAGTCGAAGTAGCCGCAGCAGCCGACACGACCATCGTCATGCTGGCGCCCGGAATGGGGGATGGAATTCAGGCGGCGAAAGCTGGGATTTTGGAGATCGGTGACCTGTTCGTGGTGAATAAGGCCGACCGCGAAGGCGCCCAGACAACGGCCCGGGATCTGCGGCAGATGATCTCTCTTGC
>RGQW01000236.1 GCA_010029945.1 Actinomycetota bacterium
GTATTACCAGAAAGAGGCAAATCATCGATAGTAGCATAGATCGTAACACCACCACCTTCTACTATAGTAGCAGTAGCGACGGCGACAAATTTATCTTGAGCGGAATCGTAACGATAGTTACGACCACCTATCGAATAGATGTTACCATTAGTCGGCGATGTGGGAAATTGTATTTCGTTTGCCATTGTTTACCTTAAAAATTGACTGCCATTGTTTAACCTATGCCGCTACGCGTACAATTACTATGCCTGAACCACCGGCGCCGCCTGAGCCTGCAAAAGAGCCAGATAAGCCTCCGGCTCCACCACCGCCGCCTCCAGTATTAGGGGACCCTGCTGCTCCATTAGGTGCACCGCCATTAGCTCCAGCACCGCCGCCTCCGCGTTTAACGCATCGTCCTCGCCGCGTTCTGGTGCCACCTCGTCGATCTCCGCGATCCCCAAGCGAAGCAGGGTCGATGTCCTTTCACTTTCCGACAACGACGCCCGCAACAGTGACAGCTCTTGTTCGACGTCTTTCCACTCCTGCCACACCGCTTGGTACGCCGTGAGGGCCTCGCGCACCCGGACGCCGCCGAACCGATCCACAAGGTCACGCTGCGCAGCGGCCTGTCGCAAACGCGCCTGATCAGCCTGTCCGTGCACCGAGACAAGAACAGACCACACCTGCGTCAGGGCGGAGACGGGCACCGGACGACCCGAGAGATGCGCGCGTGACCTGCCGTTTCCCGACACCGTGCGACGAGCGATGAGAGCGTCGTCTTCGATGTGGACACCGAGGTCCTCGAGCACGTCGCCGAGCAGTTGCTGACGTTCCTCGTCGACCGTCACGACGGCGTCGACTTCGGCCTGCTCGCCGGATTCCCGCAACTGTCCAGACTCCGCTCGAGCGCCGCGCAGCAGTTCGATACCCGACAGGATCATCGTCTTGCCGGCCCCGGTCTCACCGGTGATCACCGTCAAACCGGGACCGAGGTCCACCTGAGCATCGGCGATGACCCCGATGCCCTGGATGCGCAGCTGCTCGATCATTCGCTACTGCTCACGGGCGCTGACGCCCACGCCAACCGTCGACCGGCAGATCGAACTTCGCCACCAGACGATCGGTGAACGGCGCTGGTGCCAGGCGGGCGAAGCGCACCGGTTGCTCATCGGCGGAGACGACGAGCCGATCACCGGGCAGAACATCGATAGTCCGGCGTCCATCGGCCCACAAAACGGCTTGCGACTCCGGCTCGAGATCGAGCGCGATCGAACTGCTCGGGGACACCACCAGCGGCCGCGCGAAGAGTGCATGGGCGCTCAGGGGCACCACGAGAAGAGCGGCAACCTCCGGCCACACCACCGGCCCACCCGCGGAGAACGCGTACGCGGTGGATCCCGTAGGCGTCGCGCACACAACACCGTCGCACCCCCACCGGGACAACGGTCGCCCATCGACTTCGACCAAGACGTTGATCATGCGCTCCCGAGTGCCCTTCTCCAGGCTCACCTCGTTCACCGCCCACGTTCCCCCGACAGGGGTGCCCTCACGAAGAACCGACACGTTCAACCGCGTGCGCTCCTCGACGGACCACCGGCGCTCAATCAACGACTCAACGACGAACGTGACGTCCTCGGGTTCCGCCTCGGCGAGAAAACCGACATGGCCGAGATTGACCCCCAGCAACGGTGTTCCGGGTTCGGCGAGCTCTGCAGCCCGCAGGATGGTTCCGTCGCCGCCGAAGACCACGACCACATCGGCCCCCACCCGACCCCCGGAGGGATCGGCAGACAGATCCGACGGAAGTAGATCGATCCCCTCGGTGGACGTCATATCGAGTGCCTCGATGTCCTCCGTCACACCGCTGATGTGGGCGCCCGACTTCAGGAGCGCCTCGACGACCGAGCGGGCCACCGGGCGTGCGTCGGCGTTCGCCGTGTTCACCACCACGAAGACGCGCACCGGTGTGGACGCCGTCATTGCGGACCCTCCTGCACTGCCCGGGCGATCGCCGACTCGATCTCGGCCGCTGACAAGCCAGCCGACAAGCCAGCTGAG
>RGQW01000237.1 GCA_010029945.1 Actinomycetota bacterium
TCGCCGATTCGATCTCGTCTGCTGACAAGCCAGCCGAGACTCGTTCCTCGCGCTCCATAGCGCCATCATGCTCGCTCGGCTCGGCCGCGTCACCGCCGACCTTGCCCATCCACAGGAAGTACTCGACATTTCCTTTGGGGCCGGGAAGCGGACTCGCGGCGACCCCGAAGATCGCGAGTTTCTCGGCCTGGGCGGCCGATACCACGCGGGCCACCGCCTCGCGTCGAAGGTCCGGGCTAGTCACCACTCCCGAGCCGACACGTTCCTTGCCCACCTCGAACTGCGGCTTGACCATCAGGACGAGGTTCGCCGCGGGTGCGGCCACGGTCACCAGGGCCGGCAGGACGGCGGTGAGCGAAATGAACGACAGGTCAGCGACCACGAGATCTGGCGGGTAGGGCAGCGCATCACGCGAGGCGTCGAGGTGTCGAACGTTCGTGCGCTCGAGGACCGTCACCCGATCGTCAGATCGCAACGACCACGCCAACTGCCCATACCCGACATCGACGGCGATCACGTGGCGAGCACCCCGCTGCAGGAGAACCTGGGTGAAGCCACCGGTCGAGGCTCCGGCGTCCAACGCATTCGCGTCCCTGACGTCGAGACCGAACGCCTCCAGAGCTCCGGTCAACTTGTGGGCGCCTCGGGAAACGAAATCCGACCCAGGTGCGGCGACCAGTTCGATCGGGGCCGCATCGTCCACCTGGGTCGCGGCTTTCGTTGCGGTAACTCCCGAGACGCTGACGCGGCCCCCCTCGATCGCGGCCCGGCCTTGCTCGCGTGAGGAAACCAGGCCTCGGCGCACCAACTCGGCGTCTAACCGACGTCGGGTCATGACGGACTCCTACCCGGACGCCTCGTCCTCGGCTACCAAGCCGTTGAGCGTTGCCCGAAGAGCGCTCTCTACTTCCTCGAAGACACCCACATGCTGTGTCACGTCGGTGTCGGCGAGTGCATGCAAGGAATCGAGTGCGCCGTCGACGTCGGCGTTGCCGGTGGGCTCCCAGACCGGGAGCACGGCATCGGGAGACGGCGTTACCTCCGGCGCCACTACCTCGTCGACGACGAGAACGTCATCGTCCGAAAGAGCGTCGGTCAAAGCGTCATCGCCCGAGACACCTTCACCTGAGGCGTCCTGATCAGGAGCCGAATCCCACTCGCCCGACGTCATTCAGGGACCACCTTCTTCTTCACCTTCGGCGCCGGCGTTTCGTCAGCGCCGGCGGACGGTGCCTCAGACGCGGTCGACGGTGCGTCGGCTCCGCTCTCCAAACGCTCCACGCGCGCCCGCAATGCGGCGAGTTCGTCTTCGCGGACGAAACCTAGACGGCCGACCGCCCGATCCACTTCGGTGCGGATCATCTCCATGAGCGCTTCGCGGTTTTGCTGCGATGTCACCAGGAGATCATCAGCGATGTCCTGCACCGACTCCATGGCATCGGAGGACTTGCCGGTCCATTGCATGCCCTGGTTGACCAATGCCGACGCCGCATCGCGCGCCTTCGCCGCAGTCACCTCGGTCAGACCGGTGGCTAATTGCACGTAGCCCTTCAACGCGTCCATCACCATTGCCGCCTCCTTACGTTCCAGCCTAGTGCGCCAGCAACGCCGTTCCGTGGCATCGATCGTTCCCTGGCGAAACAGTTACGGGTGACGCAGGTCATCGGCAAGCGCGCTACACGCATTGACCAGCGCCGGATCACTCTCTGACAGCGGCTCGATACCTGCCCAACTCCGAGCCAGCAGCCGCCGCACCTCTCCCAGAGCCCCGCCACCCGCCGCCTCGGTGTCGGCGATGCGGGCACCGTCCACGGTGTCGGCCAGTGCCCGAAGATCCGCAGCGAGGTACGTGGGTCGAAACTCTGGGTCGACCGAGGCCAACGTTGCGAGGTCTCGCGCCTGCATCACCCCGGTGAGAACCAACAGGGACTCCATGCCCGCTCGATTCGCCCCGCGAATATCGGTATCGACGCGATCACCA
>RGQW01000238.1 GCA_010029945.1 Actinomycetota bacterium
CTGAAACGCGGGATCGTTCTGCTGTCCCTCGACGACCCCTGCGGTCAAGGCGCCGTTCATCTGCACCACGTGAACATCACTTGTCCATCCCTCGGGCAGCGCACTTGCCACAGCTGTCATCGTGCGACCCCAGGAGGTTCCCAGGAGTAGGGGCGTGGGGGTCAGTGCAGCCAGGTGGTGCGCCGCCCTTCGAGCCACGGCAGGAAGCGTCGAGTTGCCGCTCGCGGAGCCGAATCCCGTCACGAACGCTCGATCAAGACCAAATAGCTCGACGATCTCTTGTTCTAGTTCGACCGACCTCGAATCGACGTGGCGAATCGAAATCTCGACGATTCCTTGCTCCCGAGCAGCACGCAGCAGGCGGCCGACCTTCCACCGTGTCACCTGAAGCCGACGAGCGATTGCTTCCTGGGTAAGCATCTCCTCGTAGTACAGGTAGGCGACCTGGGACATCAACGCTTCTTGATCGCCGGGTTCGGGTGCAAGGGGCGTGATGCTCATGACGCCACCGGACGAAAGATGACTTTGGACGAGTGTTCGCTGCGATCGGCGAGAGCCTGCATCATCCGAGGAACCTCCGTGACGGGCAAATCGTGCGTGACCATGAACTGCCACGTCAGCTGCCCTGATGCGAACAGGTGAAGAGTGTCGGTCCACTCGGTTCCCGGCCAGGGAGCGGAGAAGCTATTCCAGGAACCGTGAAGTGAGACTTCCTGGCGAAGAAAGTGCGAGTAGTTGTCCACGGAGATGGGCACATCCGTGAGGGGGATTCCCACGAAGACGGCGTCACCCTGGGGTGCGCACAACCGCACCGCTGCGTTCTCGGCAACACTGACTCCGGCACTCTCGAACACCACATCGAAACCATCGGGATACTCATCGAGCGCGTCTGTCGCGTCGAAAAACACCGCATCGGCGCCAGCCTGCCGGGCCATCGCCAGTTTTGCGTCGCTCACGTCCAGGGCAACGATCGTGGTTGCCCCCGCGAGTCGGGCAAATTGAATCGCGAACAACCCGATGGGTCCGGCGCCGACCACTGCTGCAGTGCTGCCGATGGTGAGTTTGGTCTTACGGAGCGCGTGCAAGGCGATGGCGGCTGGGTCCGTCATCGCAGCGGCGACGGGGTCGACACCGTCGGGGACCTTGAGAACATTCGATGCGGGAGAGAGCACAACTTCGGTGTATGCGCCGTCCCGTCGGGATCCGAAGTAGTCGTAGTCCTGGCACAAACTGAATTGGCCTTCGCGACAGCGATCGCAGGCGTTGCAGGGGATCAGTGGTGGAACGGTGACCAGGTCGCCGATGTTCAGGCCGGTGACGTCGTCACCGGCGTCGATCACGCGGCCGGAGAATTCATGGCCGCAGACCAGCGGCATGGCGTGCGCCCCCTTGACCATCATGCGACCGATGTCGGAGCCACATACTCCGCAGGCCTCGACTCCGATGAGGACGTCGCGAGAACTCGAGAGTTGGGTGCTAGAACAGAGCGTGGTGTCACCCCCGGCACCGGACGTCTCGGGAAGAGAGCATGACGGGTCATCGCAGTTTCGGCGTTTTGGACATTGGGGCGAGCGGCGGCCGAGCCCTCCTTGCCCGTACCGACTCCGTGACGGTCGATCTTCGGGAAGTTCATAGATTCGCCAACGGACCCGTGGCGGTAACCGACGGCAGCTACTGGGACGTCTTGTCGATTTGGCAGGGAATGTGTGAAGGAATCCAACGGTTGCATGCAGCAGCGCCAGACGTGGAATCCATCGCCATCGATACGTGGGGGTGCGACTTCGGATTCATCGACCATGACGGGCGTCTGGTGAGCAATCCCTACACATACCGTGATCCATCGCGAAGGGCGGCGATGCAGTCCGTGCACGACGTCATCAGCGAAGACGAGCTGTTCGAGCGGGCCGGCACACCCCTCGACTCGATCATGAGCGTGTATCAACTGAAGGCCATGGTCGATGGCGACTCACTCGAGGCGCGC
>RGQW01000239.1 GCA_010029945.1 Actinomycetota bacterium
GCAGTGGTCGAGACGAGATCCCGGGGTGGCCTCCCCCGGGGCGGCCATCAAGCGACACCGCCGTCGTAGTCGGGGCCGATCGGAACCCCGTCGACCACCTGGTCGAGATATTCGGTCATGCCCATACCGGTCTTCATCACGCCGTCATGTTCGCACTCGAAGGTCGTCATCGCTTCGGTGATCCGGGTGAAGAGTTCGTTGCCCTCGGGATCCTTGCGTCGGTTGCGCAACGGGATGAGCGCGTTGACGCGACCGCTGATCTCGTACTCCTTGCCGGTTTCGCTCTTCGCCCACATCCGCATGCTGGTCTGGTGGTGGAGTTCGTCGTACTCGGACTCGATCCGGCAGTCGACGATGTGGTGGTACTCGTCGCCTTCCAGCACCATGCCGCTGCGTCGCGGTGCTTTCCCGTCGGGCCGACCGATGATCGACAGCATCAGCGCGAACCCCTCGTCGAAAATCATCGGCGTCCAGCGGTACCACGACAGCGCTTGCCAGTAGCGCGGACCCCAGGACTTGTCGCGCAAGCCGAGACCGTTCATCTCCCACGCCTCGTCACCGACTTCGATCGTGCCGGTGACGCGTGTGTGCTGCTCGTAATGGGCCTTGGCGAAGGAGTTCTGGGCGTCGGTTTCGATCTCGGTACCGTCGGCATACATCGGCTTGCCGCCGTACATCGGAGACACGCCTCGCACGTCGAGCTGCACCCGGCACTCGACCATCGGATTTTCGCGAAACGCCTCACGCGGATTGGTCATCTGCTCAGGCTCGTCGAGCACGACAACCTTCCCCTCGTAGGCGATCGTCAGATGCTCGAACGGGGTGACCACGGCGATCTCGAGGCCGCCGGCATGCATAGCGTCGTTGTGCTCGATCTTGGGTCGACCGAACATGAAGCCCACCCGCCCGTCGGGCAGGTACAGGCACACCGACATTTCGGCGTAGCCCTCGTTGACTCGATTCCCGAGCCGAAACCACGCCCCCAGACCCTGATCGAGATCAAACCCGTTCAGGTACATCGATTCGTTGTAGTTCGACGCAGCGTCCGGCTCATGGGTGTACTCGTCCTCCGGCTCAAGGACGGTGACGATCTCGGGTCGTTCAGTCATGGTGTCACCCTGCCTCACCAGCAATGCCCCGCGCTAGCCTCTGCTCCCGTACTCCCCGGAGTACACGGAGACGTGGCCGAGCCAGGTTGAAGGCGCTTCCCTGCTAAGGAAGTAACGTCGTAAGGCGTTCGTGGGTTCAAATCCCACCGTCTCCGCTCAGTCGACACGGCGGTTGAGGAGCGGGTCCGCTCCTCTACACTGGGTCGTCGCCCACTTCGGTGGGATCGGCGATTGCGCCCGTAGCTCAGCTGGATAGAGCATCTGACTACGGATCAGAAGGTCGGGAGTTCGAATCTCTCCGGGCGCGCTGGACACGACCCCTGCAAACGCAGGGGTCGTGCTGGTTTTAGCCACGAATCAGTCAACGAAATCGAATCCCCCACCCAACCGGTAACCAAACCCACAGCAGCGACTCCACGGCTTCCCCGGAACGACTTGTGGGAGGGCACTACTCTTTTCGCCAACTTGATCAGAAGGGAAGACCATGTCGGATGAATCACAAGGTGAAGGACAAGACCAAGCGAGCTTGTCCGTGCCGCCCCCATAGCCAGCGCCGACGCCAGTGCCAGCACCAGAAACCAGCGCCAACGGCCAGGTCTTGCCTGCTGGCGTGAGCGCCGTAAGCCCGTGGATGCGCCTTGCGTGTTATCTCGTGGAAGGGCTGCTCGCCACGATCACTCTCGGTATTGGTTGGGTGATCTGAGCGGCAATGACGGCTGGCTCAGGCCAGACACCAGCGAAGCGGGTGTTGAAGCAGAGAGTGATCGATTCGGGATCACTCAAGCCAGTAGGGATGGGAAAGATGTTCTGGATGCGCGGACTCGTCTCCGGGTTCGTATCGCAGTTTGCGATTCTCTTCACCCTCGGAATC
>RGQW01000240.1 GCA_010029945.1 Actinomycetota bacterium
CTCGGCGCCGCAGAGGGAAGCCCGATCGTCCGCATCGCCCAGGAACTCGGCGTGGATGTCCGCGCCAGCGATCTGTCCAGCGAAATGGTCCGCCTAGGCAAGGAGAACTTCCAGCGCAACGGCCTCGACCCCGATCTGCACACCCAAGTGGACATCAACGATCGGGATGCGGTCCGCGCCGAGGCCGATCGGGTGGGTCAATTCGATGCCGTCATCGCGCTCGGGGTCATCCCGCACGTGGAAGATGATGCGTGGTTCGTGGAGGCGATGTCGTTGTTCCTCAAGCCCGGCGGAACACTCATTCTTCAGTTTCGCAACGCAATGTTCTCCATGTTCACGTTCAACCGCCTCACCAAGGAGTTCATCCTTGATGACCTGATGGCGCCGATCGGGCAGCAATTCAAAGACCAGGTGGCTCACGACCTCGATCAGCGGCTCGCTGTGGACAAGCCCCCGAAGAGAGAGTGGGACAAGGACGCTCCGGCCTACGACGAGATCCTGGCCCGCTTCCACAACCCGTTCGAACTCTCCGATGTTGTGGCGCAACAAGGCTTCGTGGACTTGTCCTTCACCTGGTACAACTTCCATCCGACGTACCCGATGATCTCGGGTGGCATCGATCCCACCGAGTACCGGCGACAGCAGATCGAGCTGGAAGACGACGAATCTTGGCGCGGCATGTTCTTGTGCTCGGCAGGAATGATCGTCGCTACGAAAGCGGCCTAAGGGGCGCGTGCCTCGTGCGGAAGGCGGGAGTTGAACCCGCACGCCCGAGGGCACTGGTACCTAAAACCAGCGTGTCTGCCGTTCCACCACTTCCGCGTGGGAACGAAAGCCTAGGGCACACGCAAAGCGACGGTTCACGTCGCGACGTCCAAGGTGTCGTGACGTGAACCGTCGTTGAGATGTGACTAGGAGGCGTCCGAAGTTTCGGTGCTGTCAGAGTCGTCAGCATCATCGGACGAGGAGTCGTCTGAAGCGTCAGAGTCGTCGGACTTCTCACCGTCATCGGACGAAGATTCACCCGAGCTATCGGAGTCGTCAGCCGTGCCGCTCTCGGACTTCTTCTTTCCCTTGGCCGGGCGATCTTTCTTGCCCTCGCTCTTGGAAGCGGCTTTCCCGCGGTTGAGCTTGACGTTCAGGCTCTTGACCTTCTTGTCGGATCCGTCAGCGGACAAGACGATGAACTTGACGACTGCGCGGCCCTTCTTGGTGAATTCCTCATCGAGGCTCACCTGGAACGTGATCGTTTGGCCGACGTCGCAGCCCTCCAGGCTCTCTGGGCCCGAGACCGTGACGTTCGTGCGCATCCGCTTCTTGCCGACGACCTTGGTCGTCCAGCTGTCACAGGCGAAGCCCTCGTCGGTGACTAGGTCCACGGTGACGGAGTCTCCAGCCTGCAGAGATGCCTTGGCAGGAAGCTTGGTGATTGAGTGGTCGTCAGCTTGAGCTACTCCCACGGTGGTGAACGCGAGCGCGGCAGCCGCCGTGGTGGTGACGATGGATCGCGCGATCATGCGCGTGTTGAGCATCTTTCCTCCTGAGGGTTTCCCCAGGTCTTGTCTCCCACGGGCTGTATCGGACCGATGCCGGGAAAGGGGAGTTGGTTGTTCAAACATCGGGCTCGCTGATCCGGGGTACTGGCACCCCGGTTTCCCCGTCATCCTTGGCGCGGGTCGATGGCTCTGCCAGGCTGCTGAGCAAGGAGGAGGACGGACGTGAATATCTCGTACATGGACCTGGTCGAGGCAGAGCGAGAGGGCCAGATGGCTGTCTGCGTGAAGGTGGCCGAGGCCATCAGATCGTTGAAGTCGGAGAACTTTTCCTCGATTCGGGAGGCCCTCGACGCCGCCGCGGGAATCGTCGAAGGCGTCGGGCACAACGCGTCGACCGACGCAGGCTGACTCAGCAGGCCCGAGGCCTGCACGCCCCTCGTGAGCGGTGCTGACCCGCGGTGGCTAAATGCAAGTCTTTTGCAAT
>RGQW01000025.1 GCA_010029945.1 Actinomycetota bacterium
GACTCGTTCCGACGCCCTCGGCACCATCGCCGGTCTTCTGCTCGCTTTGGATGGCATTCACATCGTCCTGAGTCGCACGGCGCTACTGGATCTTGTTCTCGGATTCTGGGTTCTCGCCGGATTCGGCTTGCTTCTCGTGGACCGCGACCGAACGCGACAACGCCTGGCTGACGATGTTCGCCGACACGGCGCGGATCGGGTCGCCGCCGGTCTCGGTCCGTTTCTCGGCTGGCGGCCGTGGCGCATCGCCGCGATCGTCACGTTCGGGCTGGCCTGCGGCACCAAGTGGTCGGGGGTCTGGTTTCTCGCAGCGTTCATGGCGATGTCGCTGGTCTGGGATGCGCTGGCGCGACGGGCGATCGGGGTGGACCACCCGTGGTCCGCGGCCTTCGCACGCGATCTTCCCCTCGCGGCCGCCTCGACTCTGGTCATCGGCATCGGGGTCTACCTGCTCACCTGGACGGGCTGGTTCGCAACCGGCACCGGGTGGAGCCGGACTTGGGCAGCCGGTCAAGGGGCCTCTGTCGTACCCGATCCGCTTCGATCCCTGTGGCATTACCACTCGGAGATGTGGAATTTCCACACGAACCTCGACGCCGAACACAACTACGCCAGCAGTCCGCTGTCGTGGCCGTTCATGACCCGACCGACCTCGTTCTACTACGAATCACCGGACGGGTGCGGCGCTGATAGTTGCTCGTCCACCGTGCTCGCCGTCGGAAATCCGGTCATTTGGTGGGCTGCCGTGCTAGCTGTTCCGTATCAACTATGGCGGTGGATAGCCGCGAAGGATTGGCGCTCCGGTGCCGTGATCGTCGGTATTGCTGCCGGCTGGTTGCCGTGGATGCTCTACCTCGACCGCACGATCTTCACGTTCTACACGGTCGTGTACGTGCCTTTCGTGGTGATGGCGGTGACACTCACCCTCGGGGCCATCGCGCGGGGGCTGCGGAACAAGCCGCGCTGGGTGCCAGCATTGCTGATTGGTGGTTACGTCCTCGCGGTGGTGCTGGCAGCGTGGTGGTTCTATCCGATCTGGTCGGCTGAAGTGATCACCTACGACGCCTGGCGGGCGCGCATGTGGCTGCCCACCTGGATCTAGCGCACACCGACTCGGTAGATCTACGAGGGCGCGGACCGCTCACTTTCGACTTCCTTCTTTGCCCGCGGGCCACGAATCAAGGCGGCAGTCAGCGGTACGGCGATTGCCGCGATGGCATTGACGACCGCCGAAATGAAGTGCAGCCGATTCAGGGAGAAGAGCCTCACGCAACAGGACTGAAGAAACGAAACAGTGGTGGAGCTGAGGGGATTCGAACCCCTGACCTTCTCATTGCGAACGAGACGCGCTACCAACTGCGCCACAGCCCCGGAAAGCACGTAAGGCTAGCAGCAGGGTTACTCGCCGGCTGCCCGTCGGGTTTCTTCGTACCCCAAGGTCGGCAGCTCGGCGGTGTCCTCGCTCGACGCCACGCCGTGCGGGGTCGACCGCAACTCGTAGCGGTCATCCTCGAGGTCGTCCACGGTGATGCGCGGACGGCGCATCGTGCGGGCGACTTCGACCATCGCCTGACCCGACCAGTCACGGTCCCGCTCGATGGGGCGACGCACGCGGGTGGCTCGGGGCGCGTTGACGTATGTGGGAAGCGTGGTAGGAACCGCGGACCACCCTTCCTCGCTTTGCTCTCCCTCCCAGGGATCCCACGACAGAAAGTCGTCCATCGCCGCGGCCATTTGGGCGTCTCGAACGCGCTTGCTCGTCGGACGGGCCCCTCGGGAACGGGGATAGGCAACGTCGGCAACACGGTCGGCGTACGCGACTTCCCGGTAGTCATCCTGGAAGTCGCTCTCGAGCTCGTCGTCGTATTCGTCGTCGTACTCATCGATTCCGTACTCGAGTGACTCATCGTCAGCCATCGAGCGGCGATCCGCCCCGGCCGAGCGCCGAGAGGACGCCATCGACGCGGCAATAACGTAGGTGAGCACCACGACAGCAAGGACAATCGGTGCCAAACGCGGGACGAGCCCGACCACGGCCAAGGCGAGCACCACTGCCAGAGCAGCGCTGAGGATGCCCATCACTACGGCCCGACGCTTGGCTGCTGCTTCCTGCGCCGGGGAGGTGGGCCGGCCCGGTGACGATCCACGGCGAGCCGACCGTCCCGACTTCTCGTTCTTACCGAGGGACTTCATCGCGGAGGAGAAGCGCGCGGTCGACCGGACTTCGCTGATCTGGTCGTGACGACGCAGCCATATCGGAATCAATACGGCAGCCCACAGGGCGATGATCACCACGTAGATCAAGCCCGTCACAAATGCACACGCTAGGCGTTATGGGGCTGATGTTGCGGGAGGTGTGAACCTTCGCGCCCGCGCGTGTCGCGCCGATATTCGCCGTGCCTACGGCGTTGTTGGGTGCGTGTCGTGACGCACAGCGTCACGCAGTCGAGCCACGACCCCTCCGGGAACATCGCCCGCGAACAGGACGTAGGTCACGTGATCGCGCCAGTCTCCGTTGATATGCAGATACTTCTCACGGAAGCCTTCCTCGCGGTAACCCACCTTCTCGGCAACCGCACGCGAGGAGGTGTTTTCGGGGCGAATGTTCAACTCCATCCGGTGCAGGCGGAGCACATCAAACGCGTAATCGGTGGCCATCGCCACACCCATCGAGGTGACGCCTCTGCCGGCAAACTCCTGGTCGATCCAATAGCCGATGTAGGCGCTGCGCAGCGAGCCGTACGCGATTCCGCCCATCGTTATCTGCCCCACCAGCCGTCCGCGAAACTCCGTTGCCCACGGCAACACTCGACCTTCGCGCGCTTCGGCCCGAAGCCGCCGCGTCATCGCATGGAAACTCGGCGGAACCTCTCCGGCGCGAACTCCTTCGTCGGGAACCGTCGCGTCCCAGGGTCCAAGCCAGGCTTGATTGCGTCGTCGAACTTCTTGCCAGGCCCTGGCGTCACTCGCCTTCAGAGGGCGCAACCGAACGTCACCCTCATTCAAGGTCGGTGCCACGTCCGATCGCCACGACATAGCTAGAACTCCTGCTCGGAGATCCACTCGCGTAGGTCGTCTCCGATGTCATCCCGCTCCGTTGCGAGCTGAATGACCGCCTTGAGGTAGCTGAGCTTGTCTCCGGTGTCGTATCGACGACCATCGAAGACGACTCCGTGCACACCCCCGCCCTCGCTGGCGGGACGACGAGCCAACTCCACGAGCGCATCGGTGAGTTGGATTTCGCCACCACGCCCCGGTGCGGTGTTGTGGAGAATCTCGAACACCGCGGGGTCGAGGACGTAGCGGCCGATGATCGCGTAGTCGCTCGGCGCCTCGTCAACGGACGGCTTTTCGATGAGATCGGTCACTTCGACGACGTCATCGCTGTCGGTATCTGACACCGCGACGCATCCGTAGAGCGAGATGTCGTCGTGCGGGACGGACATCAAACACAGCACCGAACCGCCGAACCTTTCGCGCACCTCGATCATGCGCGGCACGATCGGATCGCGCTCGTCGATCAAGTCGTCACCGAGCAAGACAGCGAATGGTTGATCACCGACGTGATGCTCCGCCATCAGGACCGCATGTCCAAGGCCGAGCGCTTGTCCCTGCCGCACGTAGTGGATGTGGGCGAGATCGTTGGACTCCTGCGCGAGCGCAAGCCGCTCGTTGTCGTTCTTCGCCGCAAGCGCGGCCTCCAACTCGATGTTCTTATCAAAGTGGTCTTCCAACGCACGCTTGCCGCGGCTGGTGATGAACAGCAGGTCATCGAGCCCGGCGGCAACGGCCTCTTCGACGACGAACTGGATCGCTGGCTTGTCGACGATGGGCAGCATTTCCTTCGGCATCGCTTTCGTTGCGGGCAGGAACCGGGTTCCCAGCCCCGCCGCGGGGATGACCGCAGCCGTGACGCCTGTCATGGGGCCTGAGACTACGCGGTCTACCCCCTGTCCGACGAACCTCTCGGCCGTCAAGGCGGATCGCCATTACCTCCCTATGGCCGCCGCGTGCGGCACAGTGAGGCTATGGACGCGGTGTCGGGCAAGGCCAACCTGCGACGACAGGTGCGCCATCAGCGGCAGAACCGGAACGCTGGTGCTGATGAATCGACGCGTATCAGCGAACACATCATGGATCTGGAAGACGTGCGATCGGCGTGCGATCGCCAGGAAGTGATCGCCTGCTATCTCGCGCGAGACGATGAGCCACCGACGCGGGACGTGATCAATGACGTGCGGCGGGCCGGCGGCAGGGTGGTGTTACCGCGGATCAGCGATGACGACCTCGTGTGGGTCGAGATGACCGACAACACGCGCACGGTCACCAACACGTGGGGTATCGATGAACCGCAAGGCCCCCCGATTTCCACACCGCCGGCCGTGTGGATCATTCCGGCCTTAGCGGTCGATGCCGACGGCTATCGACTCGGTCAAGGTGGCGGGTTCTACGACCGAACTCTTGCCCAGCGTCCGTCAGACGACAACGCCCTGGTGATCGCCGTGATCTTCGAAGACGAGTCGGTTATGCACGTCCCGCACGAGGCCCACGATCAACGAGTAGACGTCGTCGTGACGCCGGAGCGTGTGCGCTGGCTATCGATGCCGGACTAGTTCTCCTGGGGAATCAACGTCAGGACGTTGACGGCGTCTTCGCGGACGGCGTCGTCACTGAAAGCCCAGGGGAATTGGTCACCTACCAACCATTCGTCGATCTGATCGGCGTAGGTGCCGTTGTATGCGTGCCCGGAGTTTCCGGTCAGGTTGACCCAGGTGGACGCGTCGAAATTCGACAGATCGATCACTTGACGCATGCTGGGAACCCACTCGACCTCGAAGCCCTGCGCGGGAGTCCAACCCGTTGCGTTGACC
This sequence comes from Actinomycetota bacterium, assembly GCA_010029945.1. Classification (GTDB taxonomy): domain Bacteria; phylum Actinomycetota; class Actinomycetes; order S36-B12; family S36-B12; genus S36-B12. The sequence continues at coordinate 4,872 of RGQW01000025.1, forward strand.
GCGGCCTCACTGCCGCCGGAATTGAAGGGGCCTCGGTTGAACAGCATTTCGATGGGGGCGATGCCGCTGGAACCCAGAGTCGCGTTCGTGAGGGTCAATTGGTGCAGGTCACCCCACCGCCACGCGCTCGGGTCGTCACCGAGTCGCTCTCGAAGCTCGTCGGCCGCTGCCTGCTGAGCAATCGCCAGCAGGCCATCGCGGTCCTCGGCAGCCGGTGTTGTCTTGTCGATCCACCACACATTGGTGGGGTCGTCCCATAGGCGCTCGATAACCAACCAGAACCGATCGTTGCCACTGGATTCAACAATCTCGCCATCGGCTGCGGCATCGAACATTCGTGTCACCATCTGTGACCAGATGGCGTTGAAGTACGCAGCGGCAGCCGAGTCTGCCGTTTGCTGGTAGTCCCACTCCGCCAGAAGCGCTCGGGCGTCCTCGGTGCCCGACGGTGCCGGGGTCTCCAGCAGACGCGGGACGAGGAATTCGGCCAGCGCATTGTTGCTATCCATCTGGATGGCGCGCATTCGTTCGGCTGTCATCAACGCGCCACCGGCGGTGGACGATTCGATCAGATCAACGATGCGTTGACTGCGAGCACCGTACGACCAATCATCGGTCAGGAAGTAGGGGAACTCCTCGCCGATCACCGCCTGGTTGGCGGTCACGATCCACCCTTCGGGAGGGTCGATAACCGACGGCAGGGATTCGAAGGGGATGTAGCCATCCCACCCGAGTTCACTGCTCCACCCGGGAACGGGCCACTTGCCGTCGTAGCCGCGGCGAATGGGAATCCGCCCGGGCGCTTGGTACCCGATGCGGCCGGACGTGTCGGCATAGAGCAGGTTCTGCGCCGGTACCGCGAGGTATCGCGCCGCCTCACGGAAGTCTTCCCACGACTGGGCCGTGTTCAGCGCGTCGAACGCGTCGAACGTGGGCTGCGGCTGCAAAGCCGTCCACCGCAATGCGACCGCGTAGCGGGCAACTCCTCGAGCATCGTCTGTCTGCTGGCCGTCACTTTCCAGGTCGTCGCTTCGCGGGTCGTCACTCGCAACGTCAATCGCATTCGGAGCCGGTACCGGGCTGTCCCGTCCGACCTGGTCGTACTCCTCTATCTCGTCGATACCGGAGATGATGGGCCCATCCGGCGTTGAGCGGATACGAATCGTCACCGGATCACTTCCCGCGACCTCGATGACTTCGGTGCGGATGTCCAACGGCCTCAGCTCGCCGTCGTAGAGGTAGGTGTCGCCGTCGAGTTGATGCAAGACGAGATCAGTGACGTCCGGTCCAAGGTTGGTGAACCCCCATGCGACGGCGGCGTTATGGCCGATGAACACCCCGGGGAGTCCGGCCATCGTCCACCCGGTGACGTCGTAGTTGCATTCGTCGTCGATGTTTGTGCATCGCAGCGACGACTGGTACCACAAACTGGGCATCGACGGCGCGAGGTGAGGATCATTGGCCAGCAGCGGGAGTCCGGTATCGGTCTTGGTGCCGGCAACGGCCCACGAGTTCGACCCGATGCCGGGGCCCGACGGGCCGAGCAACTCTTCCAAGGACGACACCACCGAGTCGACTGACGCGAACGCCTGCTGTGAGCCGACGAAGTCGAGGGCCCGACTTGCCGCTCGAGGTGAGTTGCCGGAATTCGTCGACGCGTCCTGGTCGAAGACGCCATCGACGACGGCGCCGACTTCGACGATGGGTCGATGGTCCGCGTACGGGTACTCGGGGAAGAGTTCCTCGGTCGCCTCGACGCCCATGCTCGCGCTCATCACGGCGCGATAGATCTCGTCATCCATATTTCCCCGCAAGTCCCACGCGAGCGCCTTCAACCACGCGACAGAGTCGGCCGCCTCCCACGGCTCCGGCTGGTAATCGGAGTTCTGGAGAGCGAGAACTGCATACTCCAGGCTCAATTCGGCTCCCCGCCTGTCGTCGAGGTAAGCGTTCACGCCATCGGCGTACGCCTGAAGAATGCGCAGCGATCGTTCGCTCAGCAGGTCGATTTCCTGCTCCGCAATGCGACGCCACCCGAGTGTTCGCAAGAACGTGTCGGTCGGCACCTGCGATTCACCGAACATTTCCGATAGTCGCCCCGACGTGATGTGTCGTCGAACATCCATCTCCCAGAAACGGTCTTGGGCGTGGACGAATCCTTGCGCAAAGAACAAATCGTCGAGCGTCGATGCATAGATCGTGGGTATTCCTCGATCGTTGCGCAGTACCTCGACCTCGGATGCCAATCCAGAGAGGCGAAGGTCTCCACTGACCTGCGGGAACGAAGCGCGCACCGTATGCACGACGTAGCCGCCGATGCCCACAGCGACCAACGCGATGATCAAAGCGACGACCCCGAGGACGCGGACCCATGGACGCACGTCTCGCACCGTACCTCGTTAGGTGCCGGTCACGGCGCGAGTTACCGCCACCGCGATGCCACACGCGCCGATGCAGGCGATCGGCATCACGATGATGGCCGCCCAGGCACTGGATCGCTTCTCACTCCACACACGATTGACGAACAGCGCATAGCTCGAATACGTGGTGAGGGCGCCGCACGCCCCCGTTGCCAGCAGCGCACGCATGGGGCCTTCGAGGCTGACGTAGGCGATGCCGATGACGAACGATCCGATCGCATTGACGACGAGCAAGCCCCACGGGAAGAACCCGTACCCGCGCTCCTGAGCTGCGCGGGAGATCCGACTGTCGATCAGGTAGCGCGTCGGTGCACCGATCGCTCCACCAAGAGCGACGGCGAGCGCGAGGGACCACGTCATGCTGCTTCTCCTGTCCAGCGCACACGCGCAAGCCGACCGCCAAGGGCAACCGCGATCGCCGTCGCTGCCATGGTCACAAGGACGTAGACCGCAGCGAGACCGACACCCGCCGCGTCACCGCGGTCCACCAGCGCGAACGCTTCCTCCGCGAAGGCCGAGTAGGTGGTGAATCCACCGAGGAATCCGGTCACGACCAGGCCGCTCACCCAGGCGGCATGCCGAACAACGATGGGGGCGAGAACACCGATCGCGAAGCACCCGGCCACGTTCGCGATGAGGGTTCCCCACGGAAACGTCGGGGAATCCGCCACCGCCAGAACGAGTTCACCGATGGACCAGCGAGCCAGGGCTCCTAGGGCACCACCGACCCCGATCGCAAGCCATACACGCATCCTCCGAGGGTAGCGATGCACCCGCATGAATTAGCACTCGTTGCCATCGAGTGCTAATCTCACCGAGACAAGGAGGTTCGGTGCCCACCTACGAATACGCGTGCTCGTCATGCGACACCACGCACGACATCGTGCAAAAGATGACCGATCCAACTCTCACCGAGTGCCCCGTGTGCGGCGAGCCGACGCTGCGCAAGGTATTCAACGGAGTGGGTGTTGTCTTCAAGGGCTCGGGCTTCTACCGAAACGACTCTCGCTCCTCCGGCTCGAGCAAAGATTCACCTAGCAAGGATTCTTCCGGCTCGAGTGAGAAGAAGTCCTCCTCGGACTCCGGTGGTTCTTCCGGCTCGTCCGGCTCCAGTTCGTCCAGTTCTGGCTCGTCCGACTCCGGATCCACGTCGTCCACGTCGTCGAAGGGCTCCGGATCTGGTTCGACATCCACCTCGACTTCCTCTACCTCGAAAAGTTCCGCGTCCACGACCTAGTCCGCATAGCCCGGACTTGTGGACAGCGATTCGACGCGTCCCCGAGCAGGTGCCTAACGTCGAGACATGACGGCCTTCGTCGACTTCCTGCGACGCTTCTTCGACGTCTCGCGCTTTCGACATCACCTCAACCGACGACGCCGACTCGTGGCCGCACTCCTCGCCGGTGCCGGCGCGTTCCTTTTGATCACCGCTCTGCGCTCCCCCGCCCCCGTGCTCGACGGCGGCGTGAGTCCGCGGCTCGATATCGCGCCCGGTGAGGTAGCCGTGCCAGTGGTCATCAGCCCCTCCGGCGCGTTGTCGACCCTGGCGAGTGGCATGCGGGTCACCTTGGTGGGTCAGGACACGTCACGCATCGATTCCGTGCGGGTCATCGACATACCGACGTCAGGGTTCGGTGCTTCACCAGAGTCCATCGCGGTCGTCGCCCTCTCCGAGCAGGACGCGTTGGCCCTCGCTTCCCGCCCATCGCAGCCGATGGGTGTCATGATCCATTCACGCGACGACCGGAGTGTGGATCATGATCAAGGAATTCAAGACATTCATCAATGAAGGCGACGTTGTCGACCTATCGATCGGGGTTGTCGCCGGCGTTGCTTTCGTGACGTTGGCCGAAGCCTTCACCGTGGGTCTCGTCGCACCGTTCGTGCGCATCATTTTGGGCACCGACGGCGCGATCGGGGAGTTCATCGTTGCCGGGCAAGTTTTCGACATCTCCCTGATCATCGCTGCCATCATCACCTTCGCTATCGAAATCTTGGTGATCTATTTCGTCTTCGTCGTGCCCATCAATCGTTTTCGAGCACGGCGCGCGTTCGAGGCAGGCTCAGACGAGCACGTGGAGTTACTGCGGGAGATCCGCGACTTGATGAAGGAGCCGCGCCCCTAGTCACCGTGATGCGGCGGCACCTGCTCTCGCAGCCATGAGTCACGGTCCGCACTGTCATGGTCGTCGGCCGTGTCGATGTCGTCGCTCGTTTGATCCGGCAGGAGGTCATCGGGGTCCACACCTGCAGAGTAGTTGCGGACTGCCATCTATCGATCTGTAGCGTCCTCATGTGATCGTGTCCGAGGTCGAATGGCGAGCACTCGCTGCAGACCACGCTCGCCGCACCGATCAGTGGATTCAGCCGCACCTCGATCGACGGCGACGAGGGCGCACACACCCGGTGATGGATTTCCTCTTCGACTACTACCCCTACTCCCCGGGGCGACTTGGCACCTGGCACCCCGGCCTCGGGGTGCGCCTTGAGGGCGACTGGGAGCCGTCATCGAATGCTCACGCCTACGCCCACGACGGAACAACGTGGGGAGTCGATCCCCTCACCGTCGACCGGGTGCGGCTCGCGCTAGCCCTGGGCATCCTGAGGGGAACGCAAGGTCGTGCCCCGCAGCATTCATGTTTCGGCATGCACGAATGGGCGATGGTGTATCGAACGAGCCCATCGGACGTGCGACACGAGAGCGAGTCACTTCGGCTCAGCCCGACAGAAGTTGCCAGCGTTGTCGACAGCGTCGGTCTACGCTGCACGCACATCGATGCTTTCCGCTTCTTCACCGCCGAGGCGGAACCGCTGAACGAGCACACGCCCACGCGAGCGCGTCAGGCCAACGACGAACAGCCCGGGTGCATCCACACCAACATGGATCTCTACAAGTACGCCATGTGGTTCCAGCCCTACATTCCCGGGAACCTCATCGTGGATTGTTTCGAGTTGGCCGTGTACGCGCGGGAGATCGACATGCGGGCGTCGCCGTACGACCTCGAGCACCTCGGGTACGCGCCGATCGCGGTGGAAACCATCGACGGCCGACGCGAATACGCGTCCACTCAGCGAGACATCGCAGCGAGGGCTGACTCCTTGCGACAAAGGCTGATCACGGGACTCACCGCCGTGGACACCGCAGCATCTGCATCCACGCGACACCCCGCAGCAAACCGCGATGCGACACCAATCGCGGCAACGAGTGCGGGCTAGGCAACCATGACGATCGTCATCGCCGCACTTGCCCTTGTCGTCGGACTCGCGCTCGGGCTTCTCGGCGGTGGAGGGTCCATCCTCACCACACCGCTTCTGGTGTATGTCGCGGGATTCGAACCAAAGCAGGCGATCACCGCGAGCTTGTTCGTAGTGGCGGTGACATCGCTGTTCGGCCTGATCGCGCACGCCCGCGCGGGGAGGGTGCGATGGAAGACCGGCGTCATCTTCGGCGCCGCAGGCATGGCGGGGGCTTTTGTTGGAGGTCAGATCGGCGCACTCCTCCCCGGCGCACTCCTTCTTGCCGCCTTCGGAGTTGTCATGGCCGTCACCGCGGTCGCGATGATTCGTGGGCGCAAGCAGTCGACGACGGGTCGGTCACACACAGGGCTTCCGTTATTCCGCATCGTCCTCGACGGCCTGATCGTCGGTTTGGTCACCGGCCTGGTGGGGGCCGGCGGAGGTTTCCTCGTAGTTCCGGCGCTCGCATTGCTCGGTGGACTGTCGATGCCGAACGCGGTCGCCACAAGTCTGCTCGTGATTGCCATGAAATCGTTCGCCGGTTTCTTCGGCTACGCACTCACGTTCGGAGGCGACTCCATCGTTTCGGTGAACAGCGCAACGACCACGCTCCCGGATGGGTCCAGCATCTGGCCGATTACTTTGACGGTGACCGCATTGGCTGTTGTCGGCGCTCTTATCGGCAGCCGTTTGGTCGGGAAGATTCCGCCCGAGAAGCTACGCAAAGCTTTCGGCTGGTTCGTCTTGGTGATGGCGGTTCTCATTCTCGGTCAGCAGATCGCGCAGGCACTCGTCAGTTAGATCACTCACCGACAAGCAAAACCGCACGGTGATGCGGGAGTCGAGAAGAGCCGGCGTTACCAGCGGGCGAGGGCTTTGCCGGGGTTGAGGATGTTTCGCGGATCGAGGGCTTCCTTGATGCGCGAGTGCAGGTCCATCTGGATCTCATCGATCTCTTTCGCCAATGCTTCTCGCTTGAGCGAGCCGATGCCGTGCTCACCGGTCACCGTTCCGCCGTTCGCAAGAGCGACGTCGAGAATCTCGTCGAAGGCGGTCAGGGCCCGCGCGGCCGCCTCATCATCGCCGCGCGGAGTCACGATCGTCGGGTGCAGGTTCCCATCACCAGCGTGTCCGAATGTTGCGATCTGCACGTCGTGACGGTCGGCCACTTCCTGGATCTGCACCATCGTCCGTGCCAGTTGCGTCCGCGGCACCGCCACGTCGTCGAGCAGCCAGTCTCCCGCGGACTCAAGCGCGGGGATCACCATCCTTCTGGCACCCACGAGCATCTCGGCCTCTTGGGGATCCTCCGACACGTACGTTTCTTGAGCGCCGGATTGTTCACAAATCTCACTGAGCACCTTCGCGTCTGACGCTGATCCCGGTGAATCGAACTGTCCGATCAATAGCGCACCAGCCGAGGTGTCTAGACCCATCGGCTGCCATGCCTCGACCGCGCTGATGGATGCGTTGTCCATCAACTCAAGCATGCTGGGGCGAAGCCGGTTCATGATGGTGCTCACTGCGCGTCCTGCCTCAGCGACGTCAGAGAAGACGCCGACCACCGTGGTCGGCGGTGCTGGGATCGGCCCGAGTCGAAGCCGCGCCATCGTGACGATCCCCAACGTGCCCTCGCTACCGACCATGAGGCCGGTCAGGTCGTACCCGGCGACTCCCTTGATGGTCTTTCTGCCTAGGCGAGTGATGCGACCGTCAGCGAGAACCACTTCGAGACCGAGCACAGCGTCGCGGGTGACTCCGTACTTGACGCAGCACAAACCCCCCGCGTTCGTGTTGACGTTGCCACCGATGGAACAAAAATCCTTCGACGCCGGGTCCGGCGCGTACCACAATCCACTCTGCGCGACGTGCTCTCGAAGCTCGGTGTTGTAGATCCCGGGTTGGGTTTCGACGAAGCCATTGCCGTCATCTACCAGCAGGACATCTCGCATCTTCTCGACGCACACAATCAAAGAACCATCGATTGCGTTCGATCCTCCCGATAGGCCCGAGCCTGCTCCCCGGGGAACGACCGGGACGCGGTGCTCGTGTGCCGCCGCGAGCACAGCGGACACTTGCTCGGTCGACCGAGGAAAAACGACCGCAAACGGTTCTCCCGCGGGAGAACCCGTTGAGCGATCGCGTTGGTATGTGGGGAGACGGTCGGGATCTGTGACGACGTCGCGGTCAGATAGCGCCGCCTCACACGCAGCGAGTACCGCATCTTCCGGGGTCACGATCCGACGTTACCGTTCCCGGCGGCCGACCACCTGTGCAAGCATCCTCACGTGATTCCCTACCGCCCCGACCCGGTTCCCATGAACGTCGGCCTCGAGCGGGGGCGGCAACTGTTCTCGGCCTTAGATCAACGGCGAAGCGTTCGAATGTTCAGCTCTCGCGCAGTTCCTGCAGAAGCAATTGAAAGTGCCGTAGCAACGGCAAACACCGCGCCATCAGGGGCTCACCAGCAGCCGTGGACCTTCGTCGCCACGAGCGACCCCGACACAAAGCATCGGATTCGCGTTGCCGCTGAGGCTGAGGAGCGAGAGAACTACGAGGGAGGTCGGCTACCAGATGCGTGGCGTGACGCCATCGCGCCCTTGGGCACTACCTCAGATAAGTCCTATCTCGACGTCGTGCCGTGGATAGTGGTGGTGTTTGCCCAGAAGTCGACACCGATGCCCGACGGCACGGTGCGCAAGAACTACTACGTCAACGAGTCGGTCGGCATCGCGTGTGGACTGTTCATTACCGCCCTGCACACCATGGGTCTCGCAACCCTCACACACACGCCGAACCCGATGGGATTCCTCACCGAGATATTCGAACGCCCTTCTACGG
>RGQW01000241.1 GCA_010029945.1 Actinomycetota bacterium
CACCCACGCCGGCATCTCCACTGAACGGCCTGCCCCAGCCCAATCAGGACGAACCGTCACCCGTTCTCGTCGTGAAACTCGACAACACCCGGTTCGCTCAACCGCACGCGGGGCTGGACCGGGCCGACATCGTCTACATCGAGGAAGTCGAGTACGGCATCACCCGCCTGGCCGCCGTTTTCTCCTCCGATGTTCCTGAGCGGATCGGGCCGGTGCGTTCGGCCCGGATCACCGACATCGATCTTCTGGCTCAGTACGGATCTCCCGCCTTCAGCTTCTCCGGCGCCCAGCGCAAGATGTGGCCGGTGATCGCTAACTCATCGTTGATCGACATCTCGCCCAACAAGGCTGCATTCGCCTACCAACGAGACTTCAGTCGTCGGGCCCCGTACAACTATTTCCTTGACGGTCCCGAAGGCCTCACGGCCGCGCCGGACGCATCGCAAGCCCGCGACATCGGACTGACCTTCAGCTCCACTCCTCCCCCAAACGGATCGGTCGGCTTGTCAGCGCGTTACGAATGGTCTGCCTCGTCGGCTGAATTCACCTACGACCAGGCCAGCCGTCTCTACCGCGTGTCACTCAATGGCCGAACCGCTGAAGCGGAGGAAACCCCCGACGGTCAGCGTGCAGCAACGGTCGTGATCCAGTACGTGAAACAGGAACCTTCACGCTTCTTCGACAAGGGCGGCGGCAACACTCCCCACGCCATCACCATCGGCAAGGGCGATGCCGTTGTGCTGCGCGACGGGCTCATGTATCAGGCGAAGTGGTCGCGCCCGGACGCCGAATCCGGTACGACCTTTACCGATGGTCAAGGGCAAGTCTTGGCGTTCAAGCCCGGACAGCAGTGGATGGTTCTCGCCAATCGCAACGCCGCCGCCACGCTCTTCCCTACTCCGCCGTCACCGAAAGACATCGACACGTCTAAGGAATCAGCATCAGACCCAGCGGAATCGGAGTAAGCGAGCTCGGACTAAGCCGACGAGCCATCACCCTGTGAGCAGGCAACAACGGACCGAACACCGTGGGTGTCGTAATGGTAGATGGCGATCTGGTGAAAGTCCGCAGCAATCGCAACTGCGACGTCCACGGGCATCCCCCACACCAACCACCCCGGCTCTCGCCAGGTGCCATCCGGCGAGAAGCCATCGGCGCGCCACACGTCGGTGTAGTCCGCCTGCAACACATCGCGCAGTTGGGCATTCGCTGCCTCGTTCTGCGCCCAACTCCGTCGTTCCGATCCCGGGTTATAGGCCGTAAGAACTGCCGCGACGTCTGTCCGTGCGAGACACTCGAAGGACGGGTCCACCCACTCCCCGTTCGATGGATCTTGCGCCGTCACCAGCGCCTCCTCGTACACGGCGAACAGTGCGTCGGGGTCGCTCACCGTTTCATGATGCCAGCGTCGCTATCTGTCGACACGTAGGGACGCCGGTCGCCGTGGACAACTTTCCCGGAGCATCAGTCGTTGGGATAACTCGCGACCCCGGTCACGTATCCAGAATGCTCGTAGATTCGGACATCAATGACCCGAGCCGCGGCACTGGCGACGCCAACACGAGGCGCGATTCCGGACAGTTCAACATCAACCACTGGCCAGCGAGCCAAAGACCCCCCGAGCCCTTGCCCTGTCGCCTTCGCAGCCGCCTCTTTCGCCACCATGATGGAGATCGCGCTCAACGAGACAGTCAGTTCGCGCTCACCGGGCAAGAGTGCGCGCACGAGTCGAGTGACGTCACGATCGGCTCTCTCGACATCCACACCGATACGACCCGGCCCCACCGCGCCGAGGACCAACCCCGAGGTGTGCGCGATCGACACGCCCCATGCTGAGTCTGCAATCACCGGAGCGCCCTCGGGTGATCGCTCCACTCGAACGTCCGGGATCCCGACAGCGGTCGCCGCCTGACGCACGGCGCCTCTCCCCAACGCCCATTCGGCCCACCG
>RGQW01000242.1 GCA_010029945.1 Actinomycetota bacterium
AGCGCTCACGATCGTTAGATGAACTTCAAGAATGGGCACGATCGAAGAAGTCAGTCTTATCGTGGTGAGAGGCCAAAGAGGCCTCGCGAGTTAGCACAGAATTAGCACAAAACACGATTTAGCACAGGGTTAGCACAGCCAAATCAGGCCACATCAAACCAATTTTCGGGCCCATCCCAGGAGGGAAAACGGTGGCCAGGGACGGGATCGAACCGTCGACCTTCCGATTTTCAGTCGGACGCTCGTACCAACTGAGCTACCTGGCCGGACAGCCAGCCCGCTGAGCTGGCTTAGCGACCCCGACGGGACTCGAACCCGCGACCTCCGCCGTGACAGGGCGGCGCGCTAACCAACTGCGCTACGGGGCCTTGGTACAGGCCGCGTCCCCAACGGGATTCGAACCCGCGCTGCCGCCTTGAAAGGGCGGTGTCCTAGGCCGCTAGACGATGGGGACCGAGAACCTTCTCGCCGATCGGCACCTGGGTGCCGATGCTCGCCCAGAGGTCAAGATGGGGACATGGTGGACCTGACCCCCGAAGACTTCGACGAGCTCGTCGCTCGGGCGTTGGACACCCTTCCAGCAGAACTAGCGGCGTTGATGAGCAACGTGGCTGTCTTCGTGGAAGAGCAGAAGCCGGGGAGCCCGCGACTGCTTGGCCTGTATGAGGGCGTCCCGCTGACCGCCCGTGGTCACTACTACTCGGGCCACCTACCCGACCGGATCACCATCTTCCGCAAACCCATCCAGCGGCAATGCGCTACCCGAGAGCAGGTAGTGGAGCAGGTGCGGATCACCGTGGTGCACGAGGTCGGTCACCACTTCGGAATACCTGAGAGCCGACTTCATGAATTGGGATACGGATAGTTCTGAGTACGACAAAATGGCGCCATGCGTATTGAAGATTCAGTTGTTGCGGTCACCGGTGGTGCCTCCGGGCTCGGCGAAGCCCGACGCGGCCATGTCGTTGGCGTCCGAACTCGGTGATCGCGCGCTCGCGCTGCCGTGCGACGTCCGACAGCCCAGCGACGTCACGCAGGCGATGTCGACGGTGGCAGAAAAGTTCGGTCGCTTGAACCTCGCGGTCTCGTGCGCGGGGGTGGGCTGGGCCGAGCGAACGCTTGCAAAAGATGGATCACCCGCGGATTTGGATGCCTACCGACGCATTATCGAGATCAACCTGATCGGCACGTACGACTTCGCCCGGCAGGCCGCGAGCTTGATGGCGAAGAACGAACCCGACGCCTCGGGTGAGCGTGGAGCGATTGTGATGACCGCCTCCCTCGCTGCCTTCGATGGCCAGATCGGTCAATCCGCATACAGCGCCAGCAAGGGGGGCCTTGTCGGAATGACTCTTCCGATGTCCCGCGATCTCGCACCCGTGGGCGTCCGGGTCATGACCATCGCCCCCGGCTTGATGGACACACCCATCTATGACCCGGTGGGGGGAGCGGAGTTGAAAGAACGCTTGGTTGGCCTCACGGTGTTCCCGAAGAGACTCGGCGCGGCGGATGAGTACGCCCACCTTGTGCAGGCGATCGCCGAGAACAGCTACCTCAACGGGGAAACAATCCGACACGACGCTGCGACACGGCTACCTCCGCGCTGATCTCACGCGTGGGCGGCGCGGGTGATGCGATCGCGCACGGCGTCCGCCAAGCCTGAGCCGGACGGCGGGACTACGACAACCGTGGACAGTTGGAGTGAATCGGCTTCTCGAAAAGCGCGGTAGAGGTCGGCTGCGTACTCCTCGGTGGTGGCAGGTCCACTCAGTCGCACTAATCCCGGCGGCGTTGGTACGCCGGATGGGGCGATGAGTCCAGTTCCCGAAGGCACGGCCCGTTCTGGGAGTTCCGCTTCTTCGACCAGGAGCACATTGGCTCGGGGCGAATAGTGCGCAGCAAGCATTCCCGGGGCCCGCACTTGTGATGATCCACCGAGCTGCATGCCTG
>RGQW01000243.1 GCA_010029945.1 Actinomycetota bacterium
ACCCCCGCCACAAGCGGTCAGTGTGAGCAGACCCACTGCGGCAAACGCAGCGGCGGTACGAGTGATGGTCGTCATGATTCCCTCAAAATAGTGATGCGGTCGTGGAGGTCTGGGTGAACGGTGCCACCGGATGAGGACGGATCGAATAGCCAGACGGTTGCCGTCGTTGACCAATCCCCTGGGACAACCGTTCCCGTTGACGCCGCCATCGCGTAGGCGTCTGCAAGAGCCGGGGGAAACCTGGTGACACGGGCTGCAGCGGCGTCATCAACAAACAGGGCGTCCGGTTCGTAGGCCGTACCGATCGACCAGAGTCGCGACAAATCGCGACAGTGGTCGGTGAAAGTTTGAGATGTTGCGCGGACAAGCGCCGCGGCAACTAGTCCCTCCATTTCGACCACGCCGAGATGCTCGCTGGCCCCACGGGTAATGACGACAACGGGACCACTACCGTCGCGCGGGACCGAGGCTATGTTGATCGAGTCTGCGTCAACCGTGTGCAGCTCGGCATCACCTGACCCCGTCATCGTCGCAACCGACGACGCCAGATTCATCACGCGTGGTGATGCGCCCTGATCGGCGTGCCGCGTCAGCCGGTCGACGAGTTGGTCAGGGCGCGGCCGCAGGGCGACGGAGCGCGAGGGGGTGATGACATCGTGTCGATCCTATGCCGTGCGTGGTTGCGTGATCGGTCAATTCCGGTGGCGTGTATCCGCACGGGAATACAACTCTTCGTAGGCTTTGGAGAGTCGATCCATGGACAGCTCCGCGGCACGACGTCGGCCAGCCGACGCCACACGCTCACGGAGTGCATCATCGGTGATCAGACGCTCTAGGGCATCAGCCAGGGCCGCCGCATCGGCCGGCGGAACAAGAATGGCGTCGCTCTCGTGCGTGGCGACGTTGCGGTATCCGGGTAGATCGCTGGCCACAACTGCGGCGCCATGCGCCATTGCCTCTGCAAGGACAATGCCAAATGACTCCCCACCGAGTGATGGCGCGACCAAAACCTGTGCCATCTCGATGGATGCATCTCGTTCCACGTCGCTGACACGACCGCACCAATGGATCCAATCCATAGAGGCCGTCGCCGCCTGCAAATCCCGAGTCGCTGGCCCGTCACCAACGATTCGCAATACCGGGCGATGTGCACGTTGTTCCAGCAGGCGCATCGCATCGACCAGCACGTGCAACCCCTTACGCTCTTCGTGTCGACCGATGAATACCAGCCCCTGGCGGATGCCGGGTGCCCCACCTGAGCTGTGATCAGCGACGCGGACCCCGTTGAACAGCACGTGGTCAACATCGAAGTGCAGGTGTTCTCGGACGAGCTCCGCCGCATCGGCAGAGACCGCGACCGATACGTCGAGCCGATTCAGCAGACGTCGAAGCACCGGACCGAGAAAGCGGTAGCTGGTTGAACGACCAGCTGCATGAAAGGTTCCAACCGTTGGCTGGGCGTGGAGGGTGAGGGCAGTGAGTGTCGGTCCGGGGGCCAATGGCTCATGAAGGTGGAGCACATCGAATCGTTCATCACGTAGCGAACGAATCGTACGTAATGCCGATGCCACATCGGGGGCGAGAGGCGCCACAGATCCATTCGCGGACGTGGGCAATGAATTCCCGAGGGGGGTGACATGTGCAACCGGTGGCGGCCCGTCGCATGGAGCAAGCACACGCACATCGTGGCCACGAGCCACGAGCGACTCCGCCAGGGACAGGACCTGGTGTTGCACCCCACCTGGAACCGACAGTGAGTACGGACAGATCATCCCAATCCGCATGTCACTCCGCTCCGTACGGCGCATGAGTCCAGCGGGGCTGGAACATGTGCCATTGCTCCGGTGCGGCAGCGATCAGCGCAGCGAGCTCATCGGCAAGACATTGCGTGACACGAGCGACATCGGTGCGCATGTTCGC
>RGQW01000244.1 GCA_010029945.1 Actinomycetota bacterium
TATGTCTCACTTCGGGTTCATCGCGCTCGGCATTTTCGTCTTCACGAGCTCGGGTCAATCGGGCTCGGTGGTCTACATGGTGGCGCACGGCCTGTCCACCGCTGCCCTGTTCCTGACCGCAGGCTTCTTGATGTCACGGCGCCGCGACTCTGCGCTCATTTCCGATTACGGTGGTGTCAACAAGGTCGCCCCGGTGCTCGCGGGCTTCTTCCTCGTTGCGGCGCTGTCCTCACTGGCTCTTCCGGGTCTGGTGTCCTTCGTCGGCGAGTTCCTCGTCCTACTGGGAGCCTTCGAGCGCTACCTATGGGTCGGCGCGTTGGGCACGCTGGGAATCGTGATCACGGCCGCGTACGTGCTGCGCTTGTATCAGAAGTCGATGACCGGGCCGGCGAATCCCAGCGTCGAAGGCATGACCGACCTCAAGGGACGGGAAATCACCGCGCTGGTACCGATCGCTGCCCTGAGCATCACCCTCGGCCTATACCCCGCGCCGTTGTTGAACGTGATCAACCCCGCCGTCGATTGGACGATGAACACCATCTCCGCTGTGGATCCAGAGCCAGTGGTTTCCAGTGACGGGAGCCAACCGTGAACTACTCGCCCCCGGCAATCGACTACGTAGCGATCGCTCCAATGATCGTGATCTTCGGCGCCGCCATCGTGTCGGTTCTGATCGAGGCATTCACGCCACGGAGCGTGCGCCGATACCTGCAGCTGCTGATCGTGTTCGGTTCACTCATCGCCGCAGCGGCGTTGATCGTTATCAACGCATCCACCCGGGTGGTGACGGCCGGTCAAGCGATCGTGATCGATGGACCCGCGCTGGTTCTTCAAGGCGCCATCGTGATCATCGCGCTCCTCGGCGCTGCGCTGATGGCTGAACGCTCAATCGACTCGGTGGGCGATGCTTTTGCCTCTCGCGTCTCCTCGCTACCGGGATCGGAAGAGGAGAAGCAGTTCACGCAGCGCGGCTACCTGCAAACCGAGATCTGGCCACTGACGCTTTTCGCTGTTCTCGGGATGATGCTCTTCGTCACCTCGAATGACCTTCTCATCATGTTCATCGGCTTGGAGATCATGTCGCTCCCGCTCTACCTGATGACGGGTATGGCGCGCCGGCGCCGATTGCTGAGTCAGGAGGCGGCGTTGAAGTACTTCCTGCTCGGCGCTTTCTCGTCGGCGTTCTTCCTCTACGGCGCCGCGCTCGTGTACGGCTACGCAGGATCTATCACCTTCCCGGAGATCGCTCAAACCGTCACCAGCAAGCCCGGTGAATCGTTGGTCTTGATGATCGGGTTGGGCATGGTGCTCATCGGCTTGCTGTTTAAGGTCGGTGCCGTTCCGTTCCACCAATGGGTGCCGGACGTCTACCAGGGAGCGCCGACTGCGGTAACGGGATTCATGGCGGCGACGGTGAAGATCGCCGCGTTCGGAGCACTGCTGCGCATTCTCTACGTCGCCTTCGGAGGCGTGCGATGGGACTGGGAACCGATCATCTGGATCATCGCCACCCTCACCATGCTGGTGGGGTCGATCCTCGCGGTCGTCCAGTCGGACATCAAGCGAATGCTCGCGTACTCATCGGTGGCCCAAGCCGGCTTCATCCTGATCGGTGTCGCCGCCGCATCGGCTGCCGGTATCGCCAGCACGATGTTCTACCTCATCGCGTACGGCTTCACGACGATCGGTGCGTTCGCGATTATCACCATGGTCCGTGACGCTGGTGGCGAAGCAACGAATCTCGCAACGTGGTCGGGCATTGGCCGTAAGTCTCCGGTCGTCGCATCGGCGTTCGCCGTGTTCATGCTTGCGCTCGCTGGCATCCCGCTGACCTCCGGATTCGTCGGCAAGTTCGGCGTCTTCGCCGCGGCGATTGAGGCGGGCATGGT
>RGQW01000245.1 GCA_010029945.1 Actinomycetota bacterium
ACACTTCGGCCATGGATGGAACAGACCTGAAAGCCAAGTCAGAGACCGGTATTTCGTTCGCCGGACTTCGCAAACTGAACCTGATTGCGGGATTTGCACACACCACGCAAATGCTCTTGATCTTGTTCCTCGCAACGGATTTCACCCTCCCGGTGACGGCTGCCTACGTGCTCGGCCCTCCCGGAACGCCAGCGGAAGACCCCGTGGTCATCTTCGACTCCCGCATTGCCTGGGGTGTGGCGCTGTTCTTCGCGTTGTCCGCCCTGTTCCACTTTGTCGTGGCGAGCCGCTGGTTCTTCCCTCGTTACGTCGGCGGCCTGCAGTCAGGGCACAACTACTTCCGCTGGGTGGAGTACTCACTGTCGTCATCCATCATGATCGTCTTGATCGCCCAGGTCACCGGGATCTCCAACTTCGCCGCCCTCATGGCGTTGTTCGGTGTGAACGCGTCCATGATCTTGTTCGGCTGGCTTCAGGAGAAGTACGAGCATCCCGGTGGCGGAATGCTTCCCTTCATTTTCGGGTGCATGGCGGGAGTCGTCCCCTGGCTCGTTATTTTCGTTTGGCTGCTCGCACCCGGGTCAACTGTTCGCCCCGAAATCCCGGCATTCGTCGTCGGGATCTTCGTCTCGCTCTTTATCTTCTTCAACGCTTTCGCTCTGGTGCAGTGGCTGCAATATAAGCAAGTCGGCAAGTGGCGCGACTACCTGCGCGGTGAGCGCAGCTACGTGATCCTGAGCCTCGTGGCCAAGACGGCTCTCGCCTGGCAGATCTTCTCGGGAACCCTCGTACCTCCGGCCTAGGCCGTTGGCAGCAGCGACGGACCGGCGGGTACCGCAGCCGGTACCTCGAGCTGAAAAATTCACACGACCACGCCGTCATTCAATGATTGAATGACGAAGTGAGCACCGCACCAGACTGCGTTCGGGTAGATATCCCCGCCGCGACGATCAATATGTCCATCGCTCGGACGGTGGCCGCAGCTATGGCCGCCCGCGCCGACTTGACGCTGGACCAAATTGAGGATGTTCGCCTCGCCATGGACGAAGGCCTCGCGTACATCATCGAGGTGGTTCCCGATGGAGCGATGGTCACATGCGAGTTGTGCGTCGCCGATGGTGTCGTGTCCGCGACACTCGCCAGCACCGTCGCCTCATCGACTGTTGCCGAGCCCAATCCCTTCGCCTGGACAGTGCTGACCGCACTCGTCGGTGACGTGAACCTTCGCGTAGACGATGGATCTATTCGGCTTCAGTGGAACGTGGCTCGCGACGCTTCCGTCCAGGCCTAACGACCCATGTCGCAGACACGACAGTCCGCCGATGATCAGCGGTTGGCGGCTGAACGAGAACTCTTCGAGCGACTGCATGACGCGAACGCCTCCGATGCCGAGCGGTCCGCAGTCCGCGATGAGCTCATTGAGACGCACATGCCACTCGTCCACCACCTCGCGCGTCGATACGCCGATCGCGGAGAGCCCATCGAGGACGTCACGCAAGTCGCGACCATCGGATTGATCCAAGCCATCGACAAGTTCGACCCCGAGCGTGGTTCCGCTTTCTCCACGTACGCCGTTCCCACGATCTTGGGCGCCATACGACGCCACTTCCGTGACGCGACGTGGTCGGTGAAGGTGCCGCGACGTGTGCAGGAACTGCGAGGAAAGATCGACGCCGCGCACGACGCACTGGCTCAAGAGTTGGGGCGCTCCCCCACCGTCGCCGAAATCGCCGCACGCGCCGATGTCGATCCAGCCGACGTTCTCGACTCCCTGGAACTCAGTCGTGCCCGGAGCACAGCACCGATCGACGCAACCTCCGACGGCGAGGTTCCCCTCGCCGACACTCTCGGAGATCTGGA
>RGQW01000246.1 GCA_010029945.1 Actinomycetota bacterium
TGTGTAAACGATGATGTCAAGGCCGCGCGGATCGGTTGGCTTCTTCGGCTGGTGCACCTCGACCCGGAACCCCAGATCCTCCAGGAAACCCGGCAGGTCATCTGCGAACCGTGGGGCCTTCGACGCTCCGAGGATCTCCCGGACCAGGAGCCCCTTGGTCGCCTTGTTGTGGTGACTCACCACGCTTCGCTTCCCGGCCTTCTCCAGCAGAATCCTGCCCACGAAACCTCGGTCGGCGGTTTCCGCCGGCAGTGGACCGAGCTTCACGTACGCGCCCGAGCGCACATCCAAGATCGGTCCTGTCGTCGCCCGGAGCTCGGCTTGGATGCTGTCCCTCCACACGCCCGCCAGAGGCCCTAGTCCAGGGATCGTGGTGTCTGCGCTAAGTCGGTACTGAGGAATCAGATCGCCGGGTCGCACGAGCCCGAACAGGGCCGAAGAGATGGCCACGCGGGTGGACGCCCGCTTCTTCGCGGCCGCCGGAAGGGTCGAGAAGTCCAGGGCGTCATACAAGACACCGGTGTAGATCTCGATGGCCGGCGCGGTGGGTGCTGTCGCCAGTTGAGCATTGATATCGATGAGGTCCAACTGCTTGGGGCCGAGACCCAGGATCGTGGCCGCCTTCTTCTTGTTGCTCGAGCACAGTGCAACGAGGGCGTCGAAGACGTGTGACCGGGGTGCCGCGAGTCCAGGAAAGGACAGCGTCGATGGTTTCAACCGTGACCCGGACTCCGGTCCGGTTTTGCCCTCGCTGGGCGGTAGGAGAACGAGCACCCGCCTATTGTCCCGCGTGCCTCACGGCGCGATGGTCTTGACGGCCACCGCGCGGTTCTTCTTGTTTCCCAGGGCGCTGAGTAAGCCTCCGTCCCCGTTTCCGCACAAGCCTGCGTCGCCTCTGCAGGGACCCATCTCAACTCCGTAGAAGAACTTTCCCTGGCGACCGAGATAGGCGACCAGCCCGAACGTGCCGTCGGTGTTCAAGGTCGTGCACGCCTCATCGAGTGTTTGCCTCGGCCATGAGCCGTCCTCTTCCGGCGTGGTCTTGTATCTGGTGAGGCAGACGGTGTTCTCACCATCGGTCCACTGGGCCAGATTCTTCCGAGCCTTCTGGCTCAGCGAGCCGCGGAACGTGACGGGTTCCCCGGCTACTTCCTTCCGCGAATCCGTTCGCAGGCATGCGTAATCGGCCGGATCGGCCGTGCATGCGGATTTGCGAGGCTTGGGGGACTCGACAGCCCCGGCAGGGGCGGTGATTGCGATGACTGACACAGCAACTGCGCAGGCGATCGTCACTCTTGCGACAACCGACGTGGTTCCCATCACGCGCCTCCTGACATTTCGTCGAAGGTAACACCGACACAGGGTCGATCGTCGGAGCGGCGTACCCTGGCGGGTGGACGAGTCGGCCGGGTGATCGCGGCGCGCAAGCGTCGAGGAAAGTCCGGACTCCACAGGGCACGGTGGTGGGTAACGCCCACCCGGGGTGACCCGCGGGACAGTGCCACAGAGAGCAGACCGCCTCGAGCGATCGAGGTAAGGGTGAAAGGGCGGTGTAAGAGACCACCAGCGCGGCAGGTGACTGCCGTGGCTCGGCAAACCCCACCGGGAGCAAGGTCAAGAAGGTCGGTTCGCCGGCCGTAGTGGATGGGCGGCCCGCTCACAATCCACTGGTAGACCGCATCAGGGTGCTGGCAACAGCACTCGCAGATGGATGATCACCGAATCGTCGCCGCCAGGCGACGAGGAACAGAATCCGGCTTACAGGCCGACTCGTCCCTTCCCTCACGGAATCACGGTTTGTACCGCATTTGTACCGCATGCGGCCACCGTGGGCCCGCATTGGCCCCTATCAACACCTCA
>RGQW01000247.1 GCA_010029945.1 Actinomycetota bacterium
TCAATGCGATGACTACAGCATCGTCGTGGTGAACTCTGTCGACGACGAAATCGCCGCGGCCCAAGAATCGGCGTCGTGCCAGGACGTGTCCACCAGCGTTGCCCAATCCGCCCAGGCGCAACGGTTGATCGTGGTGGGGGATAACTACCTCGTGCAGTCGACAGGTTCGCAGTGGCCAGCGGCGCCATCGCCTCAGGATCTTGCCCAACCCTTCGACGGCGAGGTGCTCGCCGCCCTGGACCTGTATGGCCAGGTGTGTCCTGACGCGATGGTCGGTGACGATCCCGACGATTCCGGCAGTTGGAGAAAGACGATGCGACGCGCGGCCATTACCGGCGGAACGATCGCGCTGTACTTGAATCGAGATGATCTGGAAGACAGCGCGGCCACCGAAGACGAGGATGCCATGGCCGGCGAGGACACCGAAGAGGCCGTGGACGATGGCGACGCGGACGACGAGTCTTCAAAAGACGATGGCAAATCAACGGAAGATTCAGCAGACAGCGCCCGTGGTGAAGGTGCCGGCGACGGAGAGAACGGCGCCGGCGACGGAGAGAACGGCAACGCATGGCTGAGCGACCGATTGGACGCCCTTCGTAACTGGCTGTCAGAACTTGTGAACACGTAACCCTCAGGAACCACGACCGGCAAGGAGAGAAATTATGAGCGACAACGATCAGGGAACGCCGACACCCGAACCGACGCCGGAGTCGAGTCCCGCACCCGAACCGGCGCCGGAGTCGAGTCCCTCACCCGAACCGGCGCCGGAGTCGAGTCCCTCACCCGAACCGGCGCCGGAGTCGAGTCCCTCACCCGAACCGACGCCGTCGCCGAATTCAGACAGCGACTCAGGGGCAGACACCGAGCAGGCGGAGACGTCAGAGCAAGCGGAAAATTCAGAAGTCTCGGTGAAGATTGAAGTCGATACGGGCCGCGAAGATTCGGACAGGGGGAGTAAGGACGACGGGAAGGCGAAGGAAGACGATTCGTCGGAGAGCGGCGACGCAGGGGAATCCGGCGGTGGCTCGGGAGACGCCGGCAACCGGCTTCGAAGTTTCCTAAACTCCATTGCCGACTGGGTTTCGGGACTGTTTGGCTTCAGCAGTTTCAGCCCCTGAGGCAGATGCTGAACAGTAGGACTGCGGCGTGGCTTATCCTCAGATGATGAAGCCACGCCTCCGTAGCGCCAAATCGACTGCGGCTGGGAATCGCGCCCGTGCCGACGGATTTGGTCCCGCCGAAGTCAACAAGAAGGTCTATAAGGCCAACAAGAAGTTGGATACCAATGGCAACCGCGTGGCATGCGAGGTGTCTGCGGCCAAGGCCCGGAAACAATTCCGTGCTGAGCTATTGGAGAAGGAAATGCCGACCGCGGAGGCTGGGGAGTACACCGAGAGCGCGGGTTACCAGTGGCGCGTGGGTAGCTACGACGGTGTTCCTCAGGCGGTGACCATGGACTACAACATCGACCGGCTGACCTTCAACGTCAACGACGGGATCGTCACCGACGCCACCTGGGGCTAGTTCCACCCGCATGAGACATATTCGCCTCCATTGTCCCGCGAAACGCCTGACCGCTGGTGTCTCCAATAGGTAGTTTTGTGTTGAGCAGCCACTTCGTGGCTGCGGTCGAGAGCAAGGGGGTCTTGTGAGTACACGCCCAGAGAACTACAGCGATGCGGCCGTCGGTTGGACCATATTCGCCTCGATCCTGCTGATCATGATCGGGATATTCCAGGCGATCTCCGGCCTCGTCGCCATCGTGAATGACACCTTCTACGTAGTCGGTGAGGAGTGGATCTTCAAGTTCGACATCAGCACCTGGGGATG
>RGQW01000248.1 GCA_010029945.1 Actinomycetota bacterium
CGCCGTCACCCGACTAAAGACCAAGGCCGGCAAGATCGCCGGCGTCATCACCGAGCAGGGTGAGATCGAGGCGGAGATCGTCGTGCTCGCCACCGGCATGTGGACCCGTCACCTTGCAGCCCAGATCGGTGTGAACGTCCCGCTTCAGGCGTGCGAGCACTTCTACATCGTCACCGAACCGATCGACGGAATGGAGATCGGCACGCCGACTCTGCGCGACCCGGGCAACTACACGTACTTCAAGGAGGAGACCGGGAAGATCATGGCCGGCTTCTTCGAACCTCGGGGCAAGGTCTGGCGCATGGATGAGATTCCCCGTGACTTCAGCTTCGGCACGTTGCCCGAGGACTGGGATCATGTCGGGCCGATCTTCGAGCGAGCGATCCATCGAGTTCCGGTCTTGGGTGAGGTGGGCCTTCAGTTGTTCTTCAACGGCCCCGAGGCGTTCACTCCCGATGGCGTCTACTACATGGGAGAGGCTCCCGAGGTCGACAACTGCTATGTCGCCGCCGGTTTCAACTCGGTCGGGATCCAGTCCGCAGGCGGTGTCGGTTGGGCACTCGCCGACTGGATCGCCGACAAGCACCCGCCGATGGATCTCAACTCTGTCGACATCCGCCGAGCGCAGCCCTTCCAGGCCGACGAGGCATACCTGCAGGACCGGATCTCCGAGAGTCTCGGGCTTCTGTATGCGATGCACTGGCCGTTCCGGCAATACGAGTCGGCTCGAGGCATTCGCCTGTCGCCGTTGCACGATCGGATCGACGCCGCCGGCGCGGGCAGTGTCGAGGGCGTGCGTGAGTGAATCGCATTGACGTCGCCACACGGCCTCCTGCTCATCGCGGTGCGGGGTGCGGCCCGTGGAGTCGACGAAGTCGCGCAGTGCCTCCGAGACCACGAGTACCGAGCGTCCACGCGCGCGCTGATCCTCGGCCACGGCGGTGGCGAGGCTCGTCTTGCCGGTGCATTCGCCCCCGAGAAGAAGCACGCTGACGGTCATGGGCAAGTATTGGAGCATGCCGGCCTCGCTCGCGTACGTGGGCATCCTCGTTTTCGTGCTCGCAGGATCGTTGTGGCTCGAAGTGGTTCTGCGAACGCATGTCTTTCGCCGGTGGCCGCGACTGTTTCTGGTGATGGTTGTGGTCGTGTGGCCGTTCCTGGCATGGGACGCGTACGCCATCGCCAACGGACATTGGTATTTCGATACCGACATGATTACGGGGATCTATCTGCCGGGGAATATTCCGCTGGATGAATTGCTGTTCTTCTTGGTGATTCCGCTCGCCTCGATCCTCACCCTTGAAGCTGTGCGAAGTGTCAAAGGCTGGCCCGTGGGTGACGGGAGCGAGCGATGACCTACACGCAGATAGCGATTCTCGCGGTGGCCGCAGCCGTCATCATCGACCTGTTCGTCTTCCGCACTCGTCTTGTGCGGCGCCGGGCTTTCTGGGTTTCCTACGCCATCATCTTCTTCTTCCAACTCATCACCAACGGCATGTTCACTGGATTCGGGATCGTTCAATACGACGGAGCAGCGATCATCGGATCAACGTCACCGACGACCGAGCCGCCACCATTCCTTGGTGACGGGCGAGTGGCGTTTGCGCCCGTGGAAGATCTGCTCTTCGGTTTCTCGCTGATCCTGCTGTCACTGTCCCTGTGGGTGCTGTTCGGTCGCCGAGGAATCGCCCGAACGCCCACCGCGGGCCCACCGATGTGGCG
Source organism: Actinomycetota bacterium (assembly GCA_010029945.1). Classification (GTDB taxonomy): domain Bacteria; phylum Actinomycetota; class Actinomycetes; order S36-B12; family S36-B12; genus S36-B12. The sequence continues at coordinate 1,723 of RGQW01000248.1, forward strand.
CCGGAGCGCGGACGACTAGCGCCCACGTTTTCGATGACGTGTGCATTTACGCGCACTGATTCACCTGCGTCGATTCATGCGCGCTGATTCATGCGCGCTGATTCA
>RGQW01000249.1 GCA_010029945.1 Actinomycetota bacterium
TGGGGGCGGAGAAACCCCCTCTAATGGCGGCACCGTAGGCACCGGCGAACTCACAGAAATGTTCCCCTCGAACAGTGGAGACTTTGTGAGTTTTGAGGCCCGCGGCGGCGTCGTGGTCAAGGCCTGTTCTCCGGATACGTACTACCGACGAGCCCAGGTGACCTTCGCCAATCTGCCCGCCGGAACCAAGGACGTCACTGCCCTCCTAGACCCGACCGTAGGTGACGCTAACCCCAGCTCCTACTGGAGCGACCAAGGAACCCAGGTTGGTGCTTCGGGCGACAATGGGGCGAACCAGATCACGCTCACCTCCGGAAGCACCGCAAACGTGGGGGAGCATGTCGGCGGTGATGGAATCGCACCGGGTGCAAAGGTCACGGCTGTCTCTAGCAACGTCCTCACTCTCAGCGCGAACAACACGGCCACGGTCACCGGCCCGGTGACCATTTACAGCGAGCGCATCTTCGAGACCGGCAGCCTGGAGACTTTGTGCGACGGCAACACTCCGTGGCTTGCCGGTGCCTCCGGCGTCTCAGCTTCCGCAGGCACCTTTGTTCTCGGCTCGGGACTCACGGCGCGCACCAGCGCGGGCTACGTGGTCAACAACACCAACGCGACATCTGTCTCCTTCAACATCTACGTGCCAATGATCGACGGTTCTGGAGCGATCGGAAACTCTGTCGCCATGGCCCTCGTCCTCGACATGGATGGAGACGGGACCATCAACGATGCGACTGACGACGTCGCGGTCGTGGTGGAGGTCGTGAGCCGCCCCTGGCTGGACAATGAGATGCTCCTGTCAGCCTGCTCGAGCCCGTCGCCCTCCGACGCTCCCTGTTACGTCGCGGATGACACCGGAGTCTTCAACAACGCCGGCACAGCCCGGGTGGGCACGGCCTCTGAATTCTCAGTAACGTCCACGGCTGCGGCTGACGGTAGCGACATGGCTGAGTTGAATGCCACTGTCGCCTTCTCAGCCAGCGTGGGTGACGGTTTCCTGATCGCCGAGGACTCCCGCGTGGGCGTCTCTCTCAGCTTGCCCACCACGGGTAGCGGCGGGGCGTTGAACTTCGACACGTTCGACTTCATGAAGGCCAACGCCGAGACTCCACTCCTAGTCGACCCCCGAACCACTTCGTCATCGAGTGCAACCAATCGTTGGGACATGGTCCAGGCAGGCGGCCGGAACATTCTCACCATTCGTGGACTCGCCAAGGAGACTTCGAAGGTCATCAGCCGCAGCACCTGGTACGAGAGTTGCTCCCTTACGATCTCGGGCAGCTCCGTCTCGACGACCGGCTGCGGTGAGGGAATGACCGGAGCCGTCAGCGACAACTACATGGTGATCTCCGCGATTCCCGGCGAGGTCTCGTTGAGCGTCCTCAACGACCCTGTCGGGCAAGCCATCGCCGGTGGACTGGTTTCCACAAACGCGCAGGGCGTTGAGTTCGGCGCCGAGACCATGGCAGGCACGAGCTTCCAGTTCGCTGTCGCGGGTCCGTCATACACGGCTTCCGGTGCCTCCCGCAGCTCAAGCGGTTTCTACTACGTGTGCGTCCCGACCGACTTCCTGTCCACATACTTCACCACTACTCCGGCAGCAGCCTCGACCTCATGGGTAGGCACTCGCGATGGAGCCACGATCTCCAACTCGTTCGCCACCGGATCGTGCGGGGCCTCCGATGGTCTGGTGGCATCGCTAGATCCGTTCGGGTATTCCGCTCCCATGTTCTCCCTGCGCCCCCCGTCAGCACCCGGGTCCGGCGGCGGGTCCGGCAGTGGCTCGGGAACACCAGCACC
>RGQW01000250.1 GCA_010029945.1 Actinomycetota bacterium
TACGCCAAGGTGAGCGCCTGGCTCGACACGGCCGAGAATTTCTAGGTGCACGTCGTGCCCCGATCGGTATGCGTCTTCTGCTCTTCCAGTGATCTCATTGCGCCTCGGTATCTGACGTTGGCTGATGATGTCGGTGCGGCTCTCGGGTCACGAGGCTGGACGTGCGTCTCCGGTGGCGGGTCTGTGTCCATGATGGGCCGGCTCGCTCGGGCAGCGCGTGCAGCGGGCGGTCACACCGTCGGGGTGATCCCGGAGGCGCTGCGGGGTCGAGAAGTGGCTGATCTCGACGCCGACGAACTCGTCGTGACGCAGAACATGCGAGAGCGCAAAGGCATCATGGACGAGCGCTCGGATGCCTTCCTGGCCTTGCCCGGGGGAATCGGCACCTTGGAAGAACTCATGGAGGTGTGGACAGCAGGAGCTTTGACCATGCACGACAAGCCGGTCGTCGCTTTGGATCCGTGGGGCGACTTCGCTCTGCTTCGAGCGCAGGTGGACGCGTGGATTGATGGGGGTTTCGTGAGCCGGGACAGTCTGAGCCGCGTGCGGTGGGTCGCCACCGTCGACCAGGCGATCGAGGCCCTGACGGCACCGGTGTTGCCGTCCGCCGATTCCGTGATGGAATGACGGCGTGGGCGTGGTCTTCTTCCTGATCGGTGCCGCTGTTGTGGCGGCCATCGCATGGTTCGTTGTCGGCAAATTCGAGGTGTGGCTTCCTGATGCTGGGAGCGATCTGAAGCCGGATACCCGAGATGACGACCCGGCCTTCGATGTCGTCCTTCGAGGCTATCGAATGGACGAGGTCGACGATACGATCGCGCAGCTGCAAGCAGAGATCGAGTCCTTGCGCACGAACGATCGCCAACGATGACCGCTCATCTCTCCCTCGACATCATCGTGAATGCTCCGGTGGAATCGGTGTTCGATGCGTTCACGCAGTGGTCTCGACAAGACGAATGGATGATGGGAACGCGGGTCGAGGTGCGCCACGGAGACGGCCGCAGCCGCTACTCCGAGATCGCCGGGTGGACGGGAATCGGTCCGATTGGCTTTTGGGACACGATGACGATCACGCGGTGGGAGCCGCCCTATCGAGTGGACGTTATGCACACGGGGGCACTGGTGCGAGGGACCGGAACGATGGAAGTGCTCGCCCTTCCCGATGGCCGTAGTCGTTTTGTGTGGAGCGAAGGGTTGGTTCCACCTCTCGGCGCTCTCGGTCGAGTGGGGTGGCCGGTGGTGAAGCCGGCGTTCGCCGCCGGTGTCCGCAAGTCCCTGCGGGTGTTTGCTGCCTTGGTGGAGTCCGGCACCCTGCCGCGCTGACATCTCGGCGACCGGGGATAATGGTGCCCTCAGGCTGGCGTGGGTGCGCGAGCCGTGATTTCCCGGGGCGCTTCCCAGGCGTTTCGAGGTGACACACGGAAGGGGACAGATATGGCCGCGATGAAGCCACGAACGGGCGATGGCCCGCTCGAGGTGACCAAGGAGGGTCGGGGTTATGTCATGCGGGTACCCCTCGAAGGTGGCGGTCGCCTCGTCGTCGAATTGAACGCCGAAGAAGTCAAGAACCTCGGCGAAGCCCTCACGGGCGCTCTTCCGTCCTAGTCCACGCGTCGTTGCACCGACCAGGTGCGCCCTTGGGGCGGCGGCGTTCTCATTGGCATGATTTTGATGGGGATCGCTACACCCCACGGCGATTTAGTATCAACTGATCTGTTCACGTTAATGTGATTTGCTTTTTTATGGCTTCATTGGCAATTTTTGCTTAGATCTTTACGCATATGATCTCTGCCCCTATT
>RGQW01000026.1 GCA_010029945.1 Actinomycetota bacterium
TCGATAGGCGGAAGGTGAGGTTCCTCCATCGGATGTCGATATCCGGATGGTGGTCCATCTCCTCGGCTACATGGGCGATGGCGGTGACGTTGTCGATGCCGTGGAGGAAGGTTGGAGCCTCCACCTGGGCCGTAAGGGCAGTGCCGTCGTAGCTCCAGCGGGGGTGCAGGCGGCAGAAGTCGTCGATGTGGTCATCGTCCAACAGGTCGGCAGATGGTTCGGGCACGAAACAAGCCTCCTCGACGGGCGGTTCCTGAGTTAGCACCCGAGCCTGCCGGATCGCCCTAGCGGCCGCACGTGTTGGGGTTGACCCGGCTAACCGGGCTGACCCGGCTGACCGGGCGCCAGGGGTTGACGGGTGTCAGAGGTGGGGGCTACGGTCGTGTCTGGTTCGAACAGGTGTTCGAATGCCTGGTAGGTCGGGTTACTCGACACGAGGGTTATTCGGGCACATGCCTCATCGGACCAAGCACCTCGGATTCGCGGCCGGGGTGGGAGTTCTGTGGAACTCAACGAAACGGGCCCGTAGGCCGCTGAGGTTGCCTCGACCCCAGCCCCAGCGGCCGGGGTCCGTTTTGGAGCAGTGCACGTGGGTCGAGCACGTGGGTCGAGCACGTGGGTCGAGCACGTGGGTCGAGAAAACCAGCACACGCATAGAGAAGGGATCTTCGCGATGAACTCGACCCGCCTTGGAGTCCGACCTGGGACCCGCCCTGGGACCCATTCTGGTGATGCGCTCCCCGCATCGAATCTCCGTGAGTTGACTATGACACCGGTTGCCGCGGACGACTTGATCCACAGCGCTCAGCGCAGTTTGGCTCGTGCCGCGCTAGCGGGCACTCCACACGAGCGATACGCCGCCGCACACCTTGCGGCCTTACGAGCTGCTGCTGCAGTTATCGCCGTTGTTGCCTCTCGGTCTTCTCAGGTGCGCGCCAACCGACCGGTGCGTCAGCAAGTGCGGAGCGCGTGGGTGGTGCTACGTGAGGTGTGTCCGCCGCTGTCGGAGTGGGCGGATTTCTTTGCTGCCGGCGCCCAGACCCGTGCCGCTGCCGAAGCCGGAATCCCGTGCGTCGGTGCGCGGGCAGCAGACGATCTCGTTCGCGATGCACAGACGTTCCTGGCTCGAGTCTGTGACGTACTGGAGTTGGCCCATCAGCCAGCGCTCGATCTACGGCTGCGTGCCGTCGGTTAGGCGTGGGAGTCGCTTCACCACCGTTCGCCCACTTGCACGTAGCTTCCAGCCACTCACTTCGGTATGGCGCCACCCTGCCGGAGTTACTCGTGCAACGCAGTGCCGAACTTGGTCAGTCAATCGTCGCTCTTACCGACCGAGACGGCTTGTACGCGGCGGTCCGGTGGGTACGTGAGTGTTCCCGGCTGGGTATACGACCGGTACTCGGAGTGGATATCGCGGTCGAGGCAACACAGGCGGCGCGGGTGCATCCGGACGTGCAGGCACGGACACCAGCGCGTGGAGGTCGGTGGATTGATGAGACACGTCCGCGAGTCCTTTTGCTCGCGACGGGTTCGCGAGGGTGGGCATCACTGTGTCGTCTTGTGAGTGCGGCACACATCGGCGATCACACCGCGCGCGGTGAACCGTGGGTGCCGTGGTCGGCGTTGCGTGAGCACAGCGAGGGGATAGTCGTCATTCTCGGTGCGGACTCCGAGGTTGGTCGGTATCTCGCAGATGAGCGAGCGACTCTCGCTGAGGCGGCGACGCGGCCGTGGCGTGCGGTATTCGATCGGTATCTCGCTATCGGTGTCACGTCCCATCGGCAGCCGGGTTTTCCGCTGCGTCGTCGACATCGATACTCCACAGCGACAGCAGCGCGCATGCTGGGATGGGCGCGCGAGCAGCGGTTACCTGCTGTTGTGACCAACGCGGTGCGATACGCCCATCCCGATCAAGCCGGTATCGCCGAGGTGCTAGATGCCTCTCGATTGCTTGTGCCGTTGAGTTCGCCACGGCTCGAGCGCCAGCAGGGAGCCCACGCGTACGTGAAATCAGGGCAAGAAATGGCGGAGATCGCAGCGGAGATCGCCCACGCGTCAGGGGGACAAGACGAACGCGGTGGGCAACGCCTACTAGAAGACACATGGCATCTCGCGCAGTACTGCGCACTCGACTCCGGGCGAGATCTAGGCCTGGGGGAGGTTTTTGTTCCCGAACTCGACGTGCTGCTGGGAAGGGAGATTCCCGACCCGGTTGCAGAGGCTGCGACCTTATTGCGCCACCGATGTGCCGCAGCGATACCCGACCGCTACTCGAAAGACGAAAGAAGCCAAGCCGAGCATCGACTCGACGCCGAACTGCGAACCATCACGAGTCTCGGTTTCTCCGGGTATTTCCTCACCGTCGCCGAGGTGGTCGACATGGTTCGAGACCGAGGAATACGGGTGGCTGCGCGTGGCTCCGGCGCTGGAAGTCTCGTTACCCATCTCTTGGGGATCAGTGGCGTTGATCCCATTCGGCACGGATTGTTGATGGAGCGGTTCTTGTCACCGCTTCGGCGAGTACTCCCGGATATCGATATCGACGTCGAATCAGCCCGACGATTGGAGGTCTACGACCTCATTCGCGATCGATTCGGTGACGATCGGGTCGCAAGCGTCTCAATGATGGAGACCTATCGCGTGCGGCATGCCGTTCGAGATGTGGGTGCCGCACTCGGTATGGACGTGGGGGAAGTCGATGCATTCGCAAAGGCGTTTCCGCATGTTCGTGCTCGACAAGCTCGCAGTGCGCTGAGCGATCTTCCTGAGTTGCGGAACTCTCACATAGGACAACTCGCGAATGATGGACAGCTTGATCATTTCCTCGACCTCGTCGAAGGCCTCGATGGATTACCCCGAGATATCGCCATGCACCCGTGTGGCGTGGTCCTCTCCGATGCCACGCTGCTCGATCGAACCCCCGTGGAGAGCAGTGCCGCGGGCTATCACATGAGTCATTTCGATAAACACGATGTTGAGCACATGGGTCTACTCAAACTCGATGTCCTCGGGGTTCGAATGCAGTCGGCGATCGCGCACGCAATCGCCGAGGCCGAGAACAACACGGGGGAGAGCATCGAACTCGATGATCGTCAGCTCGATGATCCGAAAACATTCGAGCTCATCCGATCGACCAAGACCTTGGGGTGTTTCCAAATTGAGTCACCGGGTCAACGTGAGCTTCTTGGCAAGTTCGCACCCGATCGTTTCTCTGATCTGATCATCGACATATCGCTGTTTCGCCCAGGACCGGTCAAATCAGACATGGTGACGCCATTCCTTATGGCTCGGCAGGGGTGGTGTGCTCCGGAGTACCCGCACTCCGATCTTGAATCGATATTGCATGAGACCTATGGAGTGGTGGTATTCCACGAGCAAGTGCTGCGCATCATCGCAACTATGACGGGATGTTCTCTCGCCGAAGCCGATGAGTGCCGACGCAGTATGGGATCACCGGACGGGCAAGACGATGTCCGGGCGTGGTTCTATCCGACCGCCATCAACCACGGTTACGACGTCCCGACTGTCGAGCGAGTGTGGGAGATTCTTCGGGCATTCGCATCCTTCGGCTTCTGCAAGGCGCACGCGGCAGCCTTCGCACTCCCCACGTATCAATCCGCATGGCTCAAGGCGCACTATCCAGCGGCCTTCTATTGCGGAATATTGACGCACGATCCGGGTATGTATCCCAAAAGGCTCTTACTTGACGACGCACGAGTGCACGGAATCCGAGTGCTAGGTATCGACGTCAATATTTCGGGTGACGCCTATCGAGTAGAGGGAGCGGACGCACAAGCTATTCGAGTTCCCCTGACCGAAGTAGCGGGTATTAGTGAGCATGAAGTCCAAAGGCTGATCGATCGGCGCCCTTTCTCCTCGCTCTCCGACGCGATAGGGCGAGCAGAGTTGTCACGACCCGTGGCGGAAAACCTGGTGGTGACAGGGGCATTCGACGCATTGCATCCCGCACCCGTTACTCGACGAGATCTGTTGCTGCAGGTCGCCGATATCGACAGGCACACACGGTCGACGGGTATCGATACGCAGTTATCGTTCGATCTCCTCGGATCAACAGCTGAATGCGTTCCGATTACGGGGCTACCGGAAATGAAAGCAAGTGACCGAGTTCGATCGGAGATGTCGGTCCTGGGTTTGGACGTCAGCGCCCATGTGGTGGATTTCTACAAGGATCTATTGAGCGAGATGCGCGCCACTGCTGCCTGCGATCTACTGAAGCAAAGATCCGGTAGCGACGTATGGGTCGCCGGTGTCAAAGTCGCAATTCAAAGTCCCCCCGTGCGTAGTGGGCGGCGAGTGATCTTCGTAACCCTTGATGACTCCACGGGCCCCATCGATGCGGCCTTCTTCGATGATGTTCAAGAGAACTACGCATCGACGTTGTTCAACTCCTGGTTGCTCATCATTCGTGGGCGCCTTCGGCGATCCGGGCCGCGAGGAGTGTCGATGCGAGCCACTGGTTGCTGGGATCTGGGAGATGTGCGGCGACTGTGGAAAGACGAGGGAATGGATGCTGTTCGCTCGTTATTGACCTATGACCCTGCTTCAGAGCAGGCCCCAGATGTTCACGCAGGACCACGGAAGGTGCTGGTGCATGCAAGTGGTTTCCAGCAATCGCCTTACGCCGACATCACTCCCGCCGGAGCTTCCGTGAATCGTCCGCCGGGGAAGTTTTGGCATTCCAGTCCTGGTGTCTCCGGCTGGTAGAAGCGACAGGAAGGGATGATGCGGGTATGAGCCGTAGCCAGGTTCGTCGACCTCAAGGGTTGGGCAACTTCGGTGATGACGACACCGGAACGACGATCCTGCACGTGGATATGGATGCTTTCTACGCGTCCGTCGAATTACTCAATCATCCGGAGCTAGCGGGTACGCCCGTCGTCGTGGGAGCCAGCACCGGTAATCGAGGAGTCGTTCTTTCCGCCACCTATGAGGCCCGCGCACTGGGAATTCACTCCGCGATGCCTATTTCTCGAGCACGACGTCTGGCGCCGCAGGCAACATTTATCCCTCCGCACCACGATCAGTACGCGCAGGCGTCGCGAGAAGTGATGGACATCTTCGGATCCATCACCCCGATCGTTGAGCCGCTGTCTCTTGACGAAGCCTTTCTCGATGTCGCTGGGGCGATTCGTCGCTTGGGGCGACCCGTTGCCATCGCAACGCTCATTCGCAATCGAGTCCGTGACGAGGTCGGCATCACGTGCTCAGTCGGGGTCGCGTCGAGCAAGTTCGTCGCCAAGCTCGCCTCCACGCACAGCAAGCCGGACGGACTGCTCCTCATCCCGCATGCCAAGGTCATCGAATTCCTTCACCCACTCCCCGTTGGTGCCTTATGGGGTGTGGGAGAGCGAACCGAAGAGCAATTGGTGCGCCTCGGACTGGAAACCGTGGGCGACATCGCCGAGACACCCGTGGCCACCTTGGAGCGGGCCCTCGGCGCGGCACAGGGTCGTCATCTTCACGATCTCTCCTGGGGCACAGATCCCCGGGCCGTCATTCCCAATGAGCCGGAGAAAAGCATTGGGAACGAGGAGACATTCGATTCGGACACCGATGATCACGAGTGGATTCGCTCGCGGATCGCCGGACTCTCCGACCAGGTAGCGCGTCGCCTGCGGGCTTCCCAATCGGTTGCTCGGACCGTAGGTCTGAAAGTGCGTTTCGCAGATTTCACCACCATCACCCGGTCTCGGACCCTTGATGTGTCCACTGATGTCGGTGCCGATATCTACGCCACGGCCTGGTCACTGTTCGGCGCACTGGGTCTTCAGCGAGCGCGAATCCGACTGGTGGGGGTGCGAGTGGAGGGCCTAACGCCCACCGACGAGACCCCCACCCAACTCGCCCTGGACACCCCCGACCGTGGCCATCGCGACGCCGAGGTAGCCATGGATCGACTGAGGCAGCGATACGGCCCCGGAGCGGTTCGTCCCGGCCGTGTCCACTGATGGCCATCCCTACCGGGGTGCACATTTCCCTCGAAGTCGATTGCCACTTATCCTGAGAGTGACCGCCAGGAAGCGTGGTCGGGGACCGTGGGGCACAATGACCCCAAGGCACGACCACGAGACGTCGAAAGGGGGCCCGCCATGCCGCTGTCAGAGCATGAGCAACGTCTGCTTGAGCAGATGGAAAAAGCCCTCTACGCCGAAGACCCGAAGTTCGCGACGAGTCTGCAGTCTCGTGGCGGGGCCGCGAGTCGGTCCCGAGCAGCGCTGGGCGTTCTCGCGATTCTCGGTGGTCTCGGCATTGTGCTCGCCGGGATGGCCATTCCCCTCGCGATCCTCGGCGTGGTGGGCTTCGCGGTCATGCTGGCCGGGGCAGTTCTCATCTACTTCGCCTTCACCGGGCGGTCATCGGCCGCCGCCGAGGAGGGTGACGAAGGCACCGACGACGCCTCTGCTGCGGCCCCGCCTGCTGCTGACGACAAGCAGGGTCGACGCTCAAGCGGCTTCATGGATCGGATGGAAGAGCGCTGGCGCAAGCGCGCCGACGGCGATCGCTGACATGATGGGACGATGAGCAACATCGTTCCCGCCCAACTTGGCCGCTTCTTCGAAGACTTCGAAGTCGGCACCACGTACCAGCACCCCTTCGGTCGGACGATCTCCGAAGCGGACTCCACCTGGTTCACCCTGCTGACCTGCAATACCAACCAGAACCACTTCAACGCCGATCTCGCCCAGAGCAACCCCATCACCGAAGGGCGCATCATCGTGAACTCGGGGCTCACCGTGGCCTTGGTTCTCGGCCTGTCGGTGATCGACATGAGTCAAAACGCCGTGGCCAATCTGGGTTGGACCGACATCAAGCTCACCCACCCTGTCTATATCGGGGACACGATCTACGCCGAGAGCCTGTGCTTGGAGGCACGAGAGTCGTCGTCGCGACCCGAGATGGGCATCATCCGCATGAAGACTCGGGGTTTGAATCAGGACGGAGACGAGGTTGTTTCGTGGTTCCGCTCCGTCATGGTTCCCAAGCGGGCCAGTGGCATCGGACAGGATTACTTTCCGAAAGCTACGAACGGCCCTTTGACGGAGTAACGAGCCTGGATCATGGTGGCTATGTCCGATCGCGAAGTGGTCGTTGTTTCTCGACCCTACGAGCCCGAGGGCGATTCGCTGTCGCTTGCTCGTGATTTGGCGGCAAGCACCTTCGGCCTCGTGGTCTACAGCACCCAGACCGCCGTTGCCTTGACTGAGGCAACTATGCGTTCCGTTGTCGGATCGGTTCTCGACAAGACCGTTCCTGCCATCGCCGACGCCATCATCTCGAGGATCGATCTCACCGACATTGTCGTGCGGCAGGTGGATCTGCAGTCGATCGTTCTTCGCGCTTTAGACGAGATCGACATAACGCAAATCGTGATCGACCGAGTGGATGTCGACGAGATTGTCGGAAAGACCGACCTTGATGCCGTGATCGATCGGATTCCGATGCTGCAGATCGCGGACTACATCATCGAGGAGATCGACCTTCCACAGATCATCCGCGAGAGCACCGGCGGCGTCGCCCTCGACGCCTTCACCACTACCCGTGTTTCTGCTATCCGGGCAGACGAGATCATCTCGACGATGGTGGACACCGTCCTGTTGCGACGGTTGCGTCAACGCGAACGCAAACTCACGGTCTCCGAGCCCGATGCCGATCCGCAAGAAGAAACAACCGAAGAGCCTCGGCAATGACGTCTTTCCAGCAATACCGCGATCATCACGATGCGCAGGGACCGCTCGTCCTGGAAACCGTCCCTGCTGCCGGACGTCGCTATCAAGGCGATCGTGCCGGGTTCGTCATCAGGGCGATCGCCGCTGTCTTGGACGTCGTTTTCGTCGGCATCATCGTGGTGCTCTTGTGGATTGGGCTGTGGTTATTCCTTCTGATCTTCAACCCGATCGTTGATCCCGATCTCACAGTAGAAGTCACTCCACCGTCGGGCTATTTCCTGCTCGCTGGATACCTCCTCATGTGGTTGTACTGGACGTGGATGTGGGCGACGAACGGCCGAAGCTTGGGTCAGTACCTGATGGGGTTGCGGGTGGTCGGACGTCAAGGCCGTCGTTTCGGATGGAAACTAGCGATGCTGCGGTCTGGATTCTGTGCTGTCTTCCCGCCGGGGTTGGTGTGGGCGATCATCAGTCCACGCAATAGGTCCGTCCAAGACGTCATGCTCCGCACCAGCGTGATTCACGACTGGTCGTCTTCATCATCGGCGTCGACGCATGAGTCATCGTCTGAGTCACCGCATGAGCCATCACCCACGCCAACATCCGCTCCGACTACGTCAGCACCGGACGCCGGTGAATAGAACGCGCCCTCGCACAGCGACTGCGGCCTTGGCGTGTATCGCTGCGTGTGTGTGCGCCTTGTTCAGTGTGCCCGCCTACGCGGACATTGTCCAAAGCCCCGCCGGGTCCACGGCGTCGGTGCAGGTGTCGGTGACGCTTGACAACGATTGGCAGTTCGTCGACGCCGAGTGTCTTTTCATTCCGCTGCTGGTGACGTATGGCCGCGCTGATGACACGTCGATCTTGGGAGAGACGACAGTGACCAAAGTCGGTAGCGAGAGTGTTCGTAACGAAGGCACTTTTCTGGTGCTGCCGGGAGACGCTGTCTCGGGGCAGCTGTTGGACGAGATATTCGTCTGCCCCGCCGACGGCACCGGGGAGTATCGACTCTCGACGGTTGTTCGCGCGATCGGGCCGGCAAGCGAGGACAGCGTCGAATTGGACCCCTTGACCTTCTGGGTGCGTCCGGCGTTGTCCCAGATCAGCCGCGTGACAGCCGTTTCCGTCCACGAGGGAACGCGCGTTCGTGGTCGCGCGACGGCGGGCGATTCGATGGATAAGTCGGCGGCCACCGGGGTAGTGGAAATTCGGTTCGCCAAGAACCGTCGCTGGGGTGCTCCGTACTACGCAACCGTCACCGACGGGCGCTTTGACCAGGTCGTCCCGCAGTCGATCGCCCGTGGAACGCGCGTGAAGGCGACACTCACCCGATGCTCGTGGTGCTCACGGGCATCGCGAACGGCCCGGGTGCGGTAAGGCGAGCGCGATCAGACGAGCGCGATAGGACGGATGCGGTAGCGGCACGTGACGGCACGTACAGTGCTGTGGTGTTCTCTCCGGGCTCGCAGGCGCCGCTGACCATGGCGCGTCGCTTCGTGCGGATGTTGTCCGCGGCGTGTGTGCTGCTGTTGGTTGGCGTAGGCGCCTCACCCGCCTTCGCAGCGGATGTCGTCGCTGGTGCACGGACGTATCAACGAGCCGCCACCGTTCTGGGAAGCGATGTCGCGGTATGGCGTCCGACCTACACCGCAGGCTTGCCACGACGCGGACCGATCGACGTGATCGCGTATGGCAAGTCCTCCAATCGAGCGACTTTCGCTGGCGCCACCTACGGCAAGAGGATGCCAAGCTTCACGATCGCCCAGAAGGGCGCTGCCGATCGCTGGGCGGCGCGACCTGTCGACCGTGCGGAGCAGGGTCTGGTGGAGACGGTCGCGGTGCGGATAGGGGCCCCGGGAAGCAAGCGGGTTGTTCGGGCACGGGTCTTCGCGGACTGTCGGGGTCAAGACGCGTCCAACAGCGATCGACGACGTTGTGATCGCCGAGACGTGGTGCGCTTCGGGGGGAGTGTGGAATTGCTTGCTCGCACGATGAGTTCTGGAAAGCCGCTAGCTTCCGATATCCGCATCGATAGCCAAGGGTTGACGTATGCCCAATTGGTCCGGGTCGCGTCCGGATTAGTGCCCGTCACCAAGTGAAATGTCAGTCGGTCTCGCTAACCTGACGACACCGATGCGGAAGGGGCGATGGTGACGGATATAGGCCTGGGTGTTGTGGTGGCGGTAGGAGTTCTTCTGGGGCTTGTCGCCGGCATGGTCGTGGGCTGGATCGCCTCCCGGCGGATGGGTCGCAAGGATTTCGCACTTCAATCCGAGGCCCTTCGTGCCGAATCCGAGTCCGCAGTTGCCCGCGTGAATGCCGAACTCATCGAGGCGCAGGGGCAAATTCGGGTGTTGGAGACCGATCGTGCCTCGTTGCAGGGGGAGAAGTCCTCAGCAAAATCATTGGAGGACCGCCTTGAGCCGGTGCGTGAGGCACTCGAAGGACTTCGACGTACGACCCAGCAGGCCGAGGTCGAACGAGCGAAATCCGCCGCGGAGTTGCGCACGCAGATCGACGGCGTTCAGCGCAATTACACGTCATTGGAGTCAGCAACCAAGCAACTCGTCGCCGCAATGAGTTCAGGTCAATCCCGTGGTCAGTGGGGAGAGATGCAACTCGAGCAACTGCTCGAGCATTCGGGCCTTGTCGAGGGAGTTCACTTCCGACGTCAGGACTCTCGTATGACTGAGGCCGGCGGTGCCCGCCCGGACGTTGTGGTCGACCTGCCGGGAGGCGGCGAGATTCTCATTGACGCGAAGTTTCCCTTCGACGCCTATTGGCGGGCGATCAAAGCGGACAATGAAACCGAAGTGGACGCGCACCTGCACAAACACGCGGAGGACGTCCTGGCTCGAGCCAAGGAACTGTCGTCCAAGCGTTACTGGGAATCCAACATCAGCCCAGACTTCGTTGTCATGTTTCTTCCGCTGGAGTCGTTGCTCTCGAGTGCTCTGGAGACCAACGGCTTGCTCCTGGAGGAGGTCTTTGCCCGAAACGTTGTCTTGGCGACGCCAACGACCATTCTCGGGATGTTGCGAACAATTCAATTCGGCTACCAACGCAAGTTGATGGCGGACAACGCTGAGGAGATCCGGGCGGCCGGTGCGGAGATGTTGACCAGGCTTGAGAAAGCCGTCGATCACCTCGGAACTTTGCGTAAAGGCTTGATGAGTGCCGTGAAGGGTTACAACGAGTTCATCGGCTCGATGGACAGCAGGGTGATGGTTCAGGCCCGCAGAATGAAGGAACTCGGCGTCGCGTCCTCGACGGACTTGGAACTACCGTCCGACGTGACGGAGACTCTGCGAGAGTCGAGGTCGTCGGAGTAGAAGCTCGACGCTCCAGGGGGCGTTGTGCGGTGCCGGTTCTTCTACCGCGATCCGCGTATCGCGGTGCGCTAACCGCAGTCCACCCATCACCGCACGCGAAGGATGTGGAGATCCTTCGTAGCCCGGGTGGCCGCTACGTAGATGTCCGCCCCGCGTGGGTGTTGAGAACTCAGGGCATCGGGGTCCACCACGATGACGCAATCGAACTCGAGTCCCTTGGCCTGTTGGGCTGAGAGCACGGCGATGGGGGCATCGAGCGCTGCGCTGCCGAAACCGAAGCGCGGCTCGGGCAGTAGCTCGCGCAGATGGGGCAGTAGTGCGTCGGGTGCGATCACGGCGCTGCGTCCGTCCTCGGACGCCACCGATTGCGCGTATTGCGGCAACTCGGAGAGTGGCAGAGATGCCTCGACCACGTCCGATCCGTCGCGGATGGGGGTCAATACGGGTGGATCACCCCCCGCTTCCAGCAGCAGACGTGTGGCAACATCCGCGATCTGACGAGTGATTCGGTAGGTCACCGTCAGCGTGTGCAGGGCCGTTTTGCTGCGAGCCCAGGGGAGTGCCTCCTCCCAGGTGCGAGGACCGGCAGGGTGAGACGACTGTTGGAGATCGCCCACCACGGTCATCGATCGGCGGGACGCTCGCCGGCGAATAGCGCGCCAGGCCATTGCGCTCAACTCTTGAGCTTCATCAACGATCACGTGCCCGTAGACCCATTCCCGGTCGTCAATGGCTCGCTCGGCCAAGGACCCCGCATTGCCGCTGGAGTGTGATGGTCGAATGCGGTAGGCGTCGGAGGCCTGCAACTCTCGGTAGTCCGGAACATCAGGTGGTGCAGCCGAAGGCGGTTCCCATGGCCCCAATGCGTCTGCTGCTTCGTCCAGTAGCGGAAGATCATCGGTTGTCCAGGGAGCGTCCGGTGAGCGCACCAGTGCTGCTCGCTCATCGGCCGAGAGGATGCCTGTCGCGGCTTCATCAAGGATCGATGCATTGGTGAGCAGATCCCCGATGATGCGCTCGGCGGTTGTCGGAAGCCACATCAAGTTGAATTCCCGGCGGACTGTCGAGTCCTCGACCATTGACGCAATCAGATCGTCGCAGTACTCCTGGTCTTCGGGATCGTGACCGGTGTCGCGCGCGACATTGCGTGCTGCTTGCTGGAGCACGCGCCGCAGGAATGGATCGCGACCGTCGTGGAAGCGTCGACTGCGGGAGATACCTTTGCTCGCCTGCTCGATTTCCTCTGAGGACAGTCGTATCCGCATGCCCGTGTGTGTCGTCAGGGTCATACCTGTGCGGGGAATGCGTACGCGAGCGGCGACGGCCCGCGCTATCACCCGTGCCATGCGGTCCGACCCTTTGATGCGTGCCACGTCATGAGAATCGTCTGCGGTCGGTCGCACGTCCGGATACAACTGTCGAGGTGTCAGAAGAACAACATCTGTTTCACCCAAACTAGGAAGAACTTGATCGATGTAGTGAAGAAAGACGTTGCTGGGTCCAACGATCAGCACTCCGTCACGTGCGAGTCGTTCGCGATACGTGTAGAGCAACCATGCGGCTCGGTGAAGTGCCACGACGGTCTTGCCAGTCCCGGGGCCTCCTTGCACGATGGTGACCTGGTCAAGATCGCTGCGAATAATTGCGTCTTGATCGGATGCGATGGTGGCAAGGATGTCTGCCATCCGTCCCGAGCGCGGCGCTTCCATTGCCGACAGACTCGGGTCAACGGCTTCGTGGATTCCATCGAAGGTTTCGTCATCCACGTGAGTAACGTGGGGCCCCTGCGGTGAGGGACGTGTGGCGATGCGCCGCCGCAGCACGACATCCATTGGATTCTTGTTTGTGGCCTGATAGAACGGTGCGGCTTGAGGGGCTCGCCAGTCGATCAGGAGAATGTCGCCGGCCTCATCGCGCATGCCGATTCGCCCGATGTGGTGATCGTCACCTCCGTCGAATCGCAGTCGCCCGAAGCACATTCGAGGGCGTGCCGCCTCGGCGGCGTGTAGTTGAAGGCGCAGATTGTCCAGGAGCGCTTCGCGTTCGAGTTCATCTTGACCGGTGCCCGTACTCGGAGCATTCGTGGTGTTGCTGATGCGTGACCGGAGGTGGTCGATGTGCTCGTCGAGAAGCGAGTGCGCACGGTCGATGAATGTTTGCTCATCCTCGATGCTGCCGGGCACAGGCTCCTCCTGCCTTCTTCCCAGATTGGGCAGTAGAGAAGTCTTTCACGCAACTGTCCGTCGCGCACTACCGGAACGCGCCATACTGCAACGATGGTGGTGCCGTCGCGATGGCCGT
>RGQW01000251.1 GCA_010029945.1 Actinomycetota bacterium
GAGTGGCATCGGCTGGATCACATCCCGGGCAACATCCCGATCATGTCGTTGAACCTGTCCACCGATACCCACGCAAGCCTGATCGTTCTGGAGCGCGTCCTGAGCGAACAAGACGTTCAGGTAGAGATCCCGGACTTTGTTCCCGCTTCCTGGGGATCGTAAGAACAAGCATCGAACCACGGTGAAAGTAGGCGAACATGAGTGACGAACACGGGTCGGTCTTCCAGCCCATCAACCAAAGCGACATGATCGCGCGCATCGAGTCTTTCGACCACGACGAAGTGGATCAGTCCTACCTCACCCCCGAGCCGGCAAGCTTTGTCGCGGCCCCGGTGGTGGAGGCTGCACCTGCTCCGGTCGCCGAGGTCGCGCCTGCTCCCGTACCCGCTCCGGTCGCTGAGGTCGCACCGGCTCCCGTACCCGCTCCGGTCGCCGAAGTCGCACCGGCACCCGCTCCGGTCGCCGAGGTCGCACCGGCTCCCGTACCCGCTCCGGTCGCCGAGGCGGCTCCAACCCCAGCTCCAGTGCCTCAGGCAGCAATGACAACGGTGGAGCCGGATCCGATCGTCGATCCCGCACCGGTGTTTCGTCCAGAAGACCCTGCCCTTGCGCACCGCACCCGCTTCATCCTTGGTGGCCCGGGAGCTGCTGCTGGTCAGTGAGGCCTCGAAGCTGCCGTTGAGCTGAACTGCCCACGAAGGGACGGTGGCTTCCGGGCCGATACAGTTTTATAACCCGATCGCCGATCACAGGAACGGTGGTCCTGGCACTCCCGAGAGGGGTGAGCGCGTGGCCGACACCAACGCCGCGGCCGGCCCCGGCGTCATCGTCGTCGCCGAGGAGCGCGTCCACTCTCTTCTTGCAAACGCTGACATCGCCTGGAACGTCCAGGAACGCCAGCAAGGCGTCGCGTCGATGTGGCAAGGGCTGAGCTCCGGCGCCCTCGATCAACGATCACGAATTTTGATTTTCTCTGACTCTCTCCTCGTCGGAACAGCAAACGACGACCGTGAGCGCCGTCAAACGGCGCAGGCTCTGGTGATGATGGCCAAGGCCGGAGCTGTCGCCGGCATCGTCCAGTGGCGTGAAGAGTCCTGGCACGAATTCGAAGGATTGATCGCCGAGGAAGCTGCCAGTCAAGGCGTCGACGTCGGCGATCTGGAGTACTCCGTCTTTCCTGCGCACCACGGCGGCCGGGAACTGTTGGAGACACTTCGTGAGCGCGCGGGATCCTTCGCGACATTTCCCGACGAGTACCCCGACGCTGTCGACGAGCCGCTCGTCGAGGAAGTCGACGATGCAGATGACGCGAGCATCGACGACGGCATCTCGCTGCCGCTCGCGCCGCCAGAGCCGGATGCGCGAGCCGATGCTCCGCTTCTGCCTGGTGCGCCACCATCACTCGACGATGCAGGTGCGGACAGCCTCGATGCAGAAGCCGAGATCGACGAGCCGGACGAGCCCACGAAAATGCCCGGCCTTCCTGGTGCTCCCGCCTTGAAGCTGAACATGGGTGGTCCGAAGGCTCCTGCCTCTGCGCCGGAAGCACCAGCCGTCGACTCCGAGTACCCACCGAACGCCGATATGGAGCTGCTCGGGAAACCGAAGCTCCCCGGCCAGATCACCTTGACCGTGACGTCCAGCAAGGGCGGATCGGGAAAGTCCACCGTCTCACTTCTCCTCGCATCGACCATTGCGCGCGCGTCCGCGCAGGCGGGCAAGCCGTTGTCGGTGTGTGTGATCGACCTTGATGTGCGCGACGGGCAGGTCGCGTCACTGATCGGGAAGTTCATGCCTAC
>RGQW01000252.1 GCA_010029945.1 Actinomycetota bacterium
CTGAGAGGTCCTCCTCGGCAAGGAAGTTGCGGCCCCGCAGGTCGATCGTCTCGCTCACCCACCGAACCCTAGCGGCGCCGCGCCGCACCTCGGCGGCCAAGCCGCGGCCCTAGGAAGGGTCGCTGGCGGAGTCCTCGGCGAGCTTCTTCTTGACGTCGTCCATGTCCACGTCCCGCACCGCTTGCACCAGGTTCTCCAACGCCGGTTGCGGGAGTGCCCCCGCCTGGGAGTACAGGACGACGCCGTCACGGATAGCCATCAGAGTGGGGATCGAGCTGACCTGGAAGTAGCCGGCAAGTCCCTGCTCGGCCTCGGTGTCGACTTTGGCGAAGACGATGTCGGGATTCGCTTCGGCGACCTTCTCGAACACCGGGGCGAACGTCCGGCATGGGCCGCACCAGGATGCCCAGAAGTCGACGAGCACGATGTCGCTGCCACCTACGACGGTGGCGAAGGTTTCTTCTGTCAGATTCTGCGTTGTCATGTGTATACCCTAGGGGGTATCAAATCTGATGGTGTCACCGGGGTCCGGAAAGCCAGTCCGGGGGCAGAAGTCAACGGCGGATCCGCATAGACTCAGCAAATGAGCGATACGACATCTGTGGATCCTCTTCCTTCCTTGGAAGGGGACACGCTCCTGGAGGAACGTAGAGATTCGGTCGACGATGGAGATCACGAACGTTTCGCTCACTACGTCGAGAAGGACAAGATTGTTGAGAGCGCGGTGACGGGCAAACCTGTGACAGCGTTGTGTGGAAAGAAGTGGACGCCGGGTCGCGATCCGTCAAAGTTCCCCATCTGCCCTGAGTGTCAAGAGATTCATGCCTCGCTCCCGCGGGGCGGAGACTGACCAGGTGCGAGGCCTACTCGCTCTTGCTCTCGGATGCGTTCTTGTGAGCGCGTGCGCGGCTGATGCGGCCGTTGATGGGGCTCCTAACGTCATTGCGCAGCCCGACGATGTGCAGCCAGAACTCGAAGCCCTTGACCCGTGCTCAAGGCCCAACCTCACGACTGTTGAACCCGGCGCCCTCACCTTCACAACCTCCACCGCCCCTGCGCAGCCGTTCTTTCTGTCAGATGAGCCGGCAGACCGGCTCGGATTTGAGTCTGAACTTGCGTATTCCGTAGCCGAACAACTTGGTTTCCGTCCGCAAGAGGTCACATGGGAGTTCGCCCCCGCAGAAGACGTTCTCACCGCAACCTTTGTTGACTTCGATATTGCGGTGGACGGATATGTCGCTCGCCCGGATGAGTTTCCGGCGATTGCGTACACGACTCCGTACCTGGAGACAACCACAGTGCTTGATGTGAGTAATGACGACGTTCGTCGAATACTCCTGGGAGTGAACTCGCAGACGCCACCATCGGCTTTGCGGTTCGCTGCGCCGGTGCAAGGCGCCGGTCGCCCGTGGCTGCTCGAGAAGGGATGGATCCCCGAGGGGGGCGGTCTGGCCATGTGGGCCCGCGCCGGATCTGAAATGGAGCAAGCGCGGGAATCGACCGATGCCCGACTTCTCGACGCCTCCACGGGCCAGTGGCTAGAAGAGGTGGCGGGTGTGGAAGTCTCGAGCGTTGCGGGAGTAGACCCCCCAAACATTGCGATGTCCTTCGCGATGGTTGAAGGAAATCCACTCGTTGCGTGTGTTGACCGCGCCCTTGCCGAAATGTCCGAATCGGGCGAGCTAGATGCGATCACCGAAACGTGGCTGAACCCGGAAATGTGGCGCATCGACGACTAAACAAGGCTCCGATCGCCGGACATAGGGGTCGATCGGGCGG
>RGQW01000253.1 GCA_010029945.1 Actinomycetota bacterium
GTCACCAGATTCCCCGCACCGTCCACATCGGTACCGATGAGGTGTACGGCT
This sequence comes from Actinomycetota bacterium, assembly GCA_010029945.1. Classification (GTDB taxonomy): domain Bacteria; phylum Actinomycetota; class Actinomycetes; order S36-B12; family S36-B12; genus S36-B12. The sequence continues at coordinate 52 of RGQW01000253.1, forward strand.
CGATTGATGTCGGATCCTGGACTGAAGACGAGCCGCTGCTGCCGAATTCCCCCTACTCCGCAGCGAAAGCAGCCGCAGAGATGCTGGTGCGCGCCTACAACGTCACCTACGGGCTCAACGTTTCCTCCACGCGTTGCTCGAACAACTACGGCCCGTACCAGTTCCCGGAGAAGGTCATCCCGCTGTTCGTGACCAACCTCATTGACGGAGCGAAAGTGCCGTTGTATGGCGACGGCCTGAACGTGCGCGACTGGCTGCACGTTGATGACCACTGCCGCGGCATCGCCATCGTGTGCTCCTCCGGTGTTCCCGGCCAGTCCTACAACATCGGCGGCGGACTGGAACTCAGCAACAAGGAACTCACCGAGCGGGTTCTGGAAACCATGGGTGCGGACTGGTCCATGGTCCAACCGGTGGAAGACCGCAAAGGTCACGACCGGCGCTACTCCGTCAACGACGGCCGCATCCGCGAGCTCGGCTATGAGCCGCTGCACTCCTTCGACGAAGGCCTCGCCGAGACCGTGCAGTGGTATCGCGACAACGAAGACTGGTGGCGGCCCCTCAAGGAGCGCGCCGCTATCGAGAAGACCCGGTAGCGGCGAAGAAACCCCGTGCGAGTACTCGTCACCGGAGCCAACGGTCAACTCGGCACCGAGTTGGTGAACCTCTACGCCGGACGCGACGGTGATGAGGTCCTTGGCGTCGACCTGCCGAACGTCGACATCACCGACCCAGAGTCCGTGGCGGCTGCGTTCGCGTCCTTCTCACCGGACGTTGTCATCAACTGCGCCGCCTGGACAGCCGTGGACGCGGCAGAGGAGAACGAAGACGCCGCCTTCGTCGTCAACGCCGACGGTCCTCGAGTCCTCGCCCACGCGTGCCACGACGCGGGTGCGTGGCTGGTGCAGATCTCGACCGACTACGTGTTCTCCGGAGATGCCACCTCGCCGTACGCCGAGGACGCCGAGCCCGATCCGCGATCCGCGTACGGGCGCACCAAGCTCGCCGGGGAACGCGCCGTGCAACAGGGGCTGCCGGATGCGCACTACATCGTGCGCACCGCGTGGCTGTATGGGCACGAGGGCAGCAACTTCGTCAAGACCATGCTGCGCATGGAGACAGAACACGACACCCTCGACGTGGTCGATGATCAAGTGGGCCAACCCACCTACGCCGCCGACCTCGCCGCGCAGATCGCCGCACTGGTTGACGCCCGCCCCGCGGCTGGGATCTTTCACGGCACCAACTCCGGGACGGTGTCCTGGAACGGATTCACCCGGGAGATCTTCCGCCTGATGGGAGCCGACCCGGAGCGTGTTCGCGCGGTCACCAGCGAGCAGTTCGTGCGTCCCGCGCCCAGGCCGGCGTACTCGGTTCTCGGTCACGCGCGTTGGGCAGACATCGGCCTGGCCCCGATGCGCGACTGGCGATCGGCGATCGCCGAGGCGATGGAGCGCGGGTTCGACTAGTCAGGCGGAGGCGACTGCTTCGAGGACCGCGGCGACGCCGTCTCCGGGCTCAGCGAGCGTGATCAGGTTCGCTTTCGCTTGAATCTCCGGAACGGCGCTGCCCATCGCGACGCCGAGACCGGCCCACTCCAGCATCGGGACGTCGTTCCAGTTGTCCCCGATGGCGATCACCCGGTCCGTGGGAATGTCCTTGCGGGAGCAGACCTCCTGCAGCATTGATGCCTTGCTCACGTTGTGCGGACCCACGTCCA
>RGQW01000254.1 GCA_010029945.1 Actinomycetota bacterium
GCAGGTGACCTTGGCCGATGGCACCCAGCGCGCCTACTTCGTTATTCCTGAAATGGACGGAAGCAAAGAAATCGCCACCGCGCCCGTGACCTACGTCGACGGCACGCCAACGCTCGGGGATATCACGCGCCTCGGATTCACCGCGACGGCCAATGAGCGTGCGTGGGGAGTCCCCGACTCGGTCATCACCCCGGACGGGCTCGTCCGGCTGTATTGGGTTGCCGAAGGTAAGGATCGGCAAGGCGGCGAGGAATCAGAGAATTTCGAGCCGACGCGCGCCCAGCTGATGTGCATGATGAAGTACATCAATCGAGGGACCTTGGAGGCGATGGCCTCGGGCAAGAAGAAGGTGACCTCCAAGGCCAAGAAGGCTGCGAAGAAGTGTGGGCTGCCGGCGTCCGCCTTTGGCTCGAAGTCAAAGAAGGGACGGGGGTCTCGTTCCGACGAAGTCATCGTCAGTGCCACATCCACCGACGCGAGCGGCACGTCCTTCACCCAAGACGCGGGCTATCGCACGACGGGTGGCTATGTCGACTCCGATGTCATCCAGGCGAAGAACGGCGACTGGCTGATGCTGCTGTCCACCGGCCCGGGTGATCCTCCCCAGCGCCTCTTCGTCGCGACAAGTCGAGACGGCCTGAAGTGGAAGGTGAACGCTAAGCCGTTGACGCCGGCTTCGTTCAACGCACTCGACCCAACCGCTGTGCAGCTCGGCCCCAACAAGTGGCGGGTGTACTACGCGAAATCACCGAAGAAGACACCCTTCTCGAACCACCGCATCGTGGTCGGTGAGCTGACCCGGTAGAGCCGTAGTGACGTCGGGGGCGACGTGAACGCTGCGACGGCGGGGTCCTCGTGACGACGGGACGGTAGGAGCGGGCCGGTAGCACGGGCCGGGCCTCGTCACTCCTGCTCGGAGGCCTGCAGGTTCTTGGCGATCGTGGTGCACGCATTGCCGAGGGATGCGAAGTCCTTTGGTCCGAGAACGTCCACGAGGTGCTCGCGAACGCTGTCGACATGATCGGGGGCGGCGGTTTCGATTGCCGTCCAGCCTTCGCTGGTGAGAGCTGCGAAGGAGCCCCTTTTGTCGATGTCGCATTCTTGGCGCTCGACGAAGCCTCGCTTGACGAGCCGATCGACTTGGTGACTGAGCCGACTTCGCGACACGAGTGTCGCCTCGGCGAGTTCGCTCATCCGCATTCGGCGCTCGGAGTGCTCTGACAGGTGGACGAGAATCTCGTAGTCGGCCAAGGTCAGATCGTGTAAGCGCTGCAAATCCGCACTCAGGCGCTGATTGAGCAGGATCGACGCTTCGATCCAGGCACGCCAGGCTCGCTGCTCGTCGTCGGTCAACCAGCGTGTCATGCGGGCAGTGTAAGTGTCGGGAAGTTATCCGCGGCGCTGGGCAGTTGCCTCGACCATGTCCCACAGACGCACTCCGCCGATAACGCCCGCAGCGTTCGAGACGATCTCACCTTTCGGGCCGATGTCGTCGATCTCGAGGTGTTTAGCGTTCCCACCGCCGACATAGATGCGATCGAAGTGAATGACGGCATCGAACGCCTCGATGGCCTGCGACACTCGCTTTCGCCAACGTTTGCGGCCGATCTTCTTTCGCTCGACGTTCCCCAGGGCACGGTCGACGTCCTTGCCGTCGCCGAAGGGCCCATGGGAGAGCTCGAGGTGGGGGAGCAGGGTGCCGTGATGGAACAGGCCGGTGCCGATTCCGGTCCCCAGGGTGATGACGAATTCCATTCCCTCGCCGCTGATG
>RGQW01000255.1 GCA_010029945.1 Actinomycetota bacterium
CGATAGGATGGAAGGCAACAAGGATGTCTGCGCGATAGCGACAGATAATTATTCTGCGCTTCTTGAGGAAGAAGGTGCGCAGTTGGTAAGAACATGGGAGTGCCTCAGGGGCAACAAGGTGCTGTGTAATCTGTCAAAAGAAAACTAGAGAATGTGAAACTTCTAAACGGTCTTTTGCCTCGACTGGGCGCACTGAGAGCAATGCTTGTGGGCGTTATCACTGTCCTAACGGTTCTCGCTCCTTTTGCGCTTCAGCCGACGCGCTATGAGGGCGTGGCGTTTTTTACGACCGTTATTGTCCCCGCGTTGGTGCCGATCTTTTTCTTCGTTACGCTATTGGATGTGATGATGAGCATGATCTACAAATCCTCGAGCGAGGGCGAATCGAAAAGCCACTATCGATTTATTATTCGAGTCGAACTTTCTTTTCTGGCCGTGATGGTGGCGGCGTGGATGCCTCTTTTCTGGGGCGTGTTGAATCCGGGCTAATAGCCCCTTGAGGATCAGGACTCAAAACAGGCCTCTATATAGCGCGCGGTCATCAGATCAAGATGTCCCCCGCCGCCGTTTTTGAACACCGTGATGTCGGCTTTCCCGGTTCGCCCAATAGCTCCTGAGCAAAGATCATAAAGATCGGCAAGGACGTCACTTTCTTTAATGACGCCTGCCGCGATAGGAATGGTCAATTCTCCAATTTCTTTAATCGTGGTATTGCGAGAGTCCACGAACAAGCGAGCCCGTCGCAGAGTCGAATCGTCGGCCTCACGCATATCCAGGCGATAGGCGCCAACCAGATCCACGTGAACCCCTTCGTTCAGCCAATCTCCGCGTAGCAAAGGCTCCGTAGTCATGGTCGCGCAGGATATAAGGTCCGCCCACGCGACCGCATCAGAAAGATCATCAACCGCCGAGATGGCATAACGGCCTTCAAGGGCGCGAACGAGTTCATCGCGTCGATCTTTCGAGCGATTCCAAACCCGCACCGAGCTCAGTTCAGGGCAGGCGCAGTGGTGCGCCTCGATCAGGTAAGGGGCCATCGCGCCGGCGCCGACCATGACCAGCTTGCCGACCCGCGCGAACTGGTGGATGCCGACCATCGCGCCGAGGATCGAGCGGTCGCCGATCTCGGTGTGGCCCGGGTCGTGATGGGCTCGGCAGCCGTCCGGGATCCGGACCTCGTCGATGAGGTGTCGGCCACCGTGCCGGTCGCAGTGGGTCTCGACCACCGCGGAGGTCGGGTTGCTCTCGACGGCTGGACCACGGATTCCGACCTCGACGTAGCGAGCGCGCTCGCGGCCTTCCCGGCCGCCGAGGCGTTCGTCGTCACCGACATCTCGCGAGACGGAGCGCTCAGTGGCCCCGACCTCGAGGGCTTGCTCGCGGCCACGAGCGCGACCGACCGGCCGGTCATCGCGAATATCGCCGCAATGAACAGCGGATATCCGGGGGTGCGCTCAAACTCGGGCTCTCCGCTACCCGGCGACGACCAGAAGCGGCCGTCGTCAAGAAGGGCGTGCGCGTTGAGGAGGTAATCGTTCGAGTCCGGCTCGACGAGCCTCCCCTCGTCGAGCCCGATGACAAAGGTGAACCCGAAACGAATCACGGCCATGACACCGATGAGCATCCACGCCGACCGAGGAATCGATGAGACAAGACGAGCGCTTCGCACCAGCATTCGCTGCCGGGCTGACTTCTCACCACTCACGGACACCAAGGTACTGGCCGGCATCGTCGCGACTGAGGTGGCGGCCGGCCACGTAACGGGCATGA
>RGQW01000256.1 GCA_010029945.1 Actinomycetota bacterium
GATGACCGCTAGCCTGCGGAGTCGTGACCCGCGTGCTTTCGTGCATCCAGCCGACCGGAGATGTCCATCTCGGGAATTATCTCGGGGCCCTTCGGAACTGGGTTGCAGGCCAGCACGAGGCTGATGTCTTTCATGGAATTGTGGACCTTCATGCCCTCACGACCACAGTGACTCCGGACGTGATCGGGGCCAACACACTCGAACTGTCGGCCATGCTGTTTGCCATTGGCCTCGACCCTGAAGTCGCCACGGTGTTCGTGCAGAGCCACGTGCCTGAACATGCCCAACTCGGGTGGGTGATGGAGTGCACCGTGTCGTTCGGGGAGCTGTCCCGCATGACCCAGTTCAAGGAAAAATCCTCCCGCTCAGAGACGGATTTTGTGTCCGCTGGTCTCTTCACTTATCCCGCATTGCAAGCTGCCGACATCGTTCTCTATGACGCGAATGAAGTTCCAGTAGGTGATGACCAGCGCCAGCACGTCGAGATCACTCGTGATATCGCGATCCGGTTCAATCACCGCTTCGGCGACACCCTCGTTGTTCCGGAGGCCGTGACCCCTGCCGCGGGTGCCCGAGTGATGGACCTCGCGGACCCGACATCAAAGATGTCGAAGAGTTCGGCGTCCACCAATGGGTGTGTCTTCCTGCTCGATCCCCCCGAGGTCGTGACCCGTAAGTTCAAGCGGGCAGTTACCGACTCCGATGCCACGGTGGCCTACGACCGTGCCGAGAAACCAGGGGTGTCAAACCTGATCGACATCTTGTCTGCTGCTTCCGGGATGTCAGCGGAGTCAATCGTCTCGTCATATCGCCAGTACGGGCCGCTCAAGTCCGACACGGCGGAGGCAGTCATTGCCGTGCTGGCGCCGATTCAAGCCCGGTACGAAGAATTGATGGCTGACCGCGGTGAACTGGCTCGTCAATTGCGCATCGGCGCGGATCGTGCTCGAACTGTGGCCTCGGCGACACTGGAGCGCGTGTACAGCGCAGTGGGGCTTCTGCCCGGGTGACCGACGCGCGGAGTGTCGACCGGCGAATCCGGTCGCTCGCGGTTCCAGCCCTCGGTGCCCTCGCAGTTGAACCGGTCTACGTTGCGGTCGATACAGCAATCATCGGTCACGTCGGCACCTCGGAACTTGCCGGTGTTGCTCTCGCGGCCACCGTGCTGTCGATTGTTGTCGCAGGTTCGAATGTGTTGGCCTATGGGGCGACCGAGCGCATCGCGCGTTTCCGCGGTCAAGGGGACGCCGCAGGTGCAGCTCGTATCGCGACCCAGTCCTTGTGGGTCGCCATTGCGGCCGCTGCTGTACTCACGCCCCTTGTTGCCACCGCAGGGCGATTTATCACACGCCTCGTGGAGACCGATCCGGATACTGCGTCGCACGCGGTGCGATATCTCTGGATCTCAAGCCTCGGACTTCCCGCAGTGCTCGGGGTCATGGCGGCGCAGGGCATCTGCCGCGGCCATGGTGATTACCGAACACCGCTGATCATCCTCGCCGTGTCGAACGGTGTCAACGTGGTGGTTGAACTCCTGCTCGTCGTGGTGGCAGGGCTATCGGTCACCGGTTCCGCACTCTCCACCGTCATCGCCCAGTGGCTGGCCGCGTTGTGGTTCATTCGCCGTGTACGGGGCTATGTCGGGCCATCGCGACAACGAGCCCCCAACCTCTCGGTGATGGCGGACTTGTCGCGCGTGAGTGGCGCACTGACGCTGCGGGTCGGATCGATGCTGGTTGTGCTGTCCGGCTCGACCGTTCTCGCCGGCC
>RGQW01000257.1 GCA_010029945.1 Actinomycetota bacterium
AACTGGTGTCGACCGTGGAAGCGCGGCTTCGTCGGTTGCTTATCCTCCGGGTACTGCTCGGTGACGACCTTCTTAAACATCGTTGTGAGCGTTACCCCGAACCCGCGGACGGCTTGTGGCATCTCAGCCATGGGAGTCCTCCTGGGAGTCAGCATCAATGGCCTGCGGCGACGACACCTCGGCCGTCGTGACCGTGGCTCGTCGGGGGGTGTACTCGAATCGTTGGCCAGGTAAAGGGGGCACCGGGTGACCGGTTGCGGCTCCCGTCAAAACCTCGTTGACCCGACGGGCGTTCTCCGCTTCCGCGTCGAGTCGACGTTGCTCCTTCCGATTCGCGCGTGCGCTCAACAGCCACGAGCCTCCAAGAAGCGTCGCGATGATGACGGCGCCGATGAACAACAACTCGGTGTTGGAAAGCGCGACGTCGTTGCGGAACAGACGCGCGATCGACACGATTACCACCCACACCAGCGCGGCCGGAATCAACACTTTCCAGCCGAACTTCATGAATTGGTCGTAGCGCAGTCGGGGCAATGTTCCCCGCAGCCAAATGAAGACAAAGATGAACAGTTGCACCTTGATCAGCCACCACACAACCGGCAGCCATCCAGAGTTCGCGCCCTCCCACAAAGACAGCGGCCACGGAGCCAGGTAGCCGCCGAGGAACAACGTGGTCGCCAGCGCGGAAACGGTCACCATGTTGATGTACTCGGCGAGGAAGAACAAGGCGAACTTCAGTGAGGAGTACTCCGTATGGAAACCTCCCACCAGCTCCCCCTCGGCTTCTGGAAGGTCGAACGGCGCACGGTTGGTTTCACCGACCATGGACGTCACATAAATCAGGAAACTCGGGAGCAGGATGACAGCGAACCAAATGGGCTGCTGGGCTACCACGATCTCCGAGGTAGACATCGATCCCGCGTAGATGAAGACCGCGACGAAGGACAGACCCATCGCGATCTCATACGAGATGACCTGCGCCGTAGAGCGCAAGCCTCCGAGGAGTGGATACGTGGACCCCGACGACCATCCGGCGAGAACAAGTCCGTAGACACCGATCGATGCAATCGCCAGCACGTAAAGAACCGAAACGGGGAAGTCGGTCAATTGCAGAGGTGTTTCTACGCCGAAGACTGAGACGGTGGGGCCGAAGGGGATGACAGCGAAGGCAATGAAAGCGGCGGTCGCCGAGATCACCGGCGCAATCCAGTACACCCCGAGGTGCGCGGCCTTCGGGATGACCTCTTCCTTCAATGCCAACTTGAAACCATCCATCAGGGACTGCAGCAGTCCTTGCGGCCCCACTCGGTTCGGGCCGATCCGGTTTTGCATGCGGGAGACGACCCTGCGCTCCCACCAGATCGTGAAAAGCGTCAACAGCACGAGCAGACCGAAGATGGCGACCGCTTTGCCGATCACCAGCCACCACGGGTCGGTGCCAAACAGCCCGAACTGACCGTCAGTCATGACTGACCCCCGCTCGTCACTCGCACGACGTCGCCATAACCGACCCCGAGGTCGCGATACACGCGGCTGCCCTCGGAGTTCATCGGCAACCAGACCACATCATCGATCATGGAATCGTCGATTTCGAGATCGACACTGATCGCACCCGATGGTCCGTGGATACTCACCGGCCCGGACGTCGGCAGTCCGTAGCGCGTGGCCGTTGCACCAGACATTCGGGCGACGGTGTCCCGCGCCGTTGCAGCGAGATGGGGTTCGCCCTCCTGCATGACA
>RGQW01000258.1 GCA_010029945.1 Actinomycetota bacterium
GCGCTTGCCCTTCACCGGGATCGTGTCGACGGTATCGGACCTGGTCGATGAGCACCTCGATTCGGGGTGGATAGCGGGGGAGAACGTGAGCGTGGCCGACGTCCTGGATGCCGATCGGTGGGCGCGTTCGCGGGTGCAAGACGTCATTAGTGGGTGAGTCACCTCGCTGGTGGGTAGCCGCAGCGTCGGATGAGGCACCACAATGCTCCGCATGAGCACTATGCGCGCCGCACGGTATTCGCAGGTAGGGCCGGCAGCCTCGGTCCTGAGCGTCGATCAGATTCCCATCCCGAAGCCGGGACCCAACCAGGTTCGAGTGAAGCTGGCCTTCTCGGGCATCAACCCGACGGACGTCAAGACGCGTGCCGGGTCGACGGCGCGGGATATGGCCGACTTTCAGATTCCCCACCAGGACGGGTCCGGCGTTATTGACATCGTCGGCGCGAACGTGGATCCGGCGCGCATCGGTGAGCGGGTGTGGATCATGTTGTCCGCGTTCGACAACGTGTATGGCACGGCCGCCGACTACTGCATCGTCGATGTCGCCAACGTGCGCCCGCTACCGGAGAACGCGGATCTCGAACTCGGGGCAACGCTCGGTGTCCCCGCGGTGACCGCCGCCTACTGCGTGCTCGGGGACGGACCTGTCGACGGGAAGGTCGTTCTCGTGCAGGGCGGCGCCGGAGGAGTCGGGCGGGCCGCGGTGGAGATCGCGAAGTGGGCCGGCGCGACGGTGGTGGCCACCGCTTCCACGCCGGAGCGGCAAGAGGTCGCCCGGCAGGCGGGAGCGGACTTCGTCTTCGATTACCGCGACCCGGACATCATCTACGACATCCGCGAAGCCGTCGGATCGGTGGATCGCATCATCGAAGTGAACCTTCCCGCGAACCTCGAGATGGATCTCGAGGTCAGTAAGCCCGACACCGTGGTGGTCATCTACGCCTCGACGGGCGCGGACATTCAGATACCGACACGACAGTTGATGACCGCGGGCCTGGTCTTGGAGTTCATGCTGTTGTACACGGTGGCCGCGGACAAGCTCGCGACGGCCGTCTCTCAGGTGGAATCCGCCCTCGCCGAGGGCGCGCTCACCATGCCCCCGGTCCGATACTTTGAGTTGGACGACATCGTCTCCGCCCACGAAACCCAGGAGGCGGGAGCGCCCGCCCGACTACTGATCCGCCTCTAGTCGGGATCCTGATGGGGGCGCGATGCGTCCCATAAGTGCCCCCACGGGGCGCGGCGAGGGAGAATGGGGTTATGGGTCTGGAGATCTTGGGCATCACGCTGTTCGTGCTGCTCATCGGAGCGTCCATCGCCCTGCACGAAATCGGACACCTCGTACCGGCCAAGAAGTTCGGCGTCCGGGTCACCGACTACATGGTCGGGTTCGGTCCCACTATCTGGGCCAAGGTCAAAGGTGAGACCCGCTACGGACTGAAGGCCTTCCCGGTCGGCGGCTACATCCGGATGATCGGGATGCTTCCCCCCGGCAAAGAAGACCCCGACGGCACCGCTCGTTCGATGAACACCGGACGGTTCGCGGCGATGGTCGCCCAAGCCCGCCAGCAGTCCCTGGAAGAGGTGCGCCCGGGAGACGAGAACCGCTTGTTCTACAAACTGCCCGTCCGCAAGCGCGTGGTCATCATGCTTGGCGGGCCGGTGATGAACCTCGTCCTGGCGTTCTTGCTGTTCGGCATCGTGCTCGTC
>RGQW01000259.1 GCA_010029945.1 Actinomycetota bacterium
CCTACAGCGTTCTGTTCGCCGGAGCGGTCGCGACCATCCCCGAGTCGCATCGACGTCTGCTGAAGTTGCCGCGGGTGCCGATCACCGCGGTCAAGCCCGCTGTCTCGGCCCTGCTCGGTGGGATGTCGCTGGTCCTGGGACCGACGTCGCCGTCGATGCGCAATGCAGCGGACCGCATCGAACGACTCGACGATGTCCAGCCCGCCTGAGGCTTAACGCTCGAGAAGCTCGGTGACCTTGTCGAGGGAGGGCAGCGAGGGGACCGCCCCCTTGATGGTTGCGGCGAGGGCCCCGGCGGCTGCTCCCCAACGCATGGCTTCCGCCATGGTGGCGCCTCGAGCCAGACCCGACGCCAATCCGCCGCAGAAGGCATCCCCCGCGGCCACCGTGTCCACCGGGCTCACCTTGAACGCCGCCGACTGTCCAGAGCCCTCCGGTGAGGTCCAGACGGCGCCCTTGTCTCCCCGAGTGATGATGACGCACGACGGCCCCTTCTCTTGGAGGGTCTGGGCAGCCTCCACCGCATCGACCATGTTCCCGACCGGCATGCCGGTCAACTCGTGCGCCTCGTGCTCGTTAGGGACGAGCACGTCGATGTTGCGCAAGAGTTCGGGCGGATAGTCGCGAACCGGGGCGGGGTTGAGCACGATCCTGGCTCCGATGGAGCGCCCCGTCTCGGCTGCGGCGACCATCGCATCGATCGGCACTTCTCCCTGGGTCAGAACCACGTCGACGGCGCCGAGTGAGGTCAGGTGAGCGGCGACCGCTCCAGGATCCACAGCGTTATTCGCCCCGGGAATCACGATGATTCGGTTTTCTCCGGTGGAGTCCACTTCGATCAAGGCGGTACCAGAGGTCCCCGACGCCTGTGCGATGCCGCGCGCGTCGATGTTCTCGCGGCGAACGACGTCGAGCAACCAATCCCCCGAACCGTCGTCACCGACGGCCCCGATCATGTGAACCTCGGACTCCAGTCGGGCCGCGGCGACGGCCTGGTTCAAGCCTTTTCCACCGGGATGGCGCTGCAGGGATGTCCCGAAGACGGTTTCCCCAGCACTGGGCATCCGGTCGAGTTCGACGACAAGATCAATGTTGAGACTGCCCACCACGGCAATTCGATTGTGCATATACGCGATACTTCCACGCGTGACGGGCGTTCGGGCGGCTCTGGGTGTGGACTTGGGCACAGGTTCGGTCAAAGTCGCCCTCGTGGGTGAGGCCGGCGAGACCCTTCGATCTGCCTCCCGGGCGTACGACCTCTCCTCTCCCCACCCCGGGTGGGCCGAAGCCGACCCGATGGAGTGGCTGCACGCGACGACAGCGGCAGCCGGCCAGGTTCTCGATAACGGCGAAGGCGCAGCTGTCGTGCAGGTGGGCTTCAGTGGCCAGATGCACGGCGTGGTGTTGTGTGATGAGAACCTCGATCCGGTGCGCCCTGCCATCACGTGGGCGGATTCACGCGCGGGTGATGAGGCCGCCGACATGCAGCTCGCTCTCGGCCCCGAGGTTCTCGCTCGCCTGGGTTCGCCGGCGGTATCCGGGTTCGCCGCGACATCGCTTCGATGGATCCGACTGCACGAGCCCGAAGCCCTGGAGCGCGCTCGGTACGCGTTGCAACCGAAAGACTGGCTGCGTGCCCGTCTCGGCGGGATGGTGGCGACCGAGCCGAGCGACGCCAGCGGAACCCTGTTGGCGAACGTTGATGAAGGT
>RGQW01000260.1 GCA_010029945.1 Actinomycetota bacterium
CGCCTGGGTCTTGGGTCCCTACATGAAGATCGTCGGAGACTACGTAGCGTCTCTTCACGACCATCCCAATCCCCCGACGTTCAGCATGACATCCTTTCCTACGTGAGGACACCCATAACTGGGGAGTGCGAGCCCTAGTGATCCGCAACCTGGTTCATGTGCCCGGCGGAACGTTGCTGATGGGCTCGGAGGACTTCTACGTTGAAGAGTCTCCGGTGCTTCCCGTAGAAGTCCAGGACGTCTGGGTTCAACCGATGCTCGTGACCAATGCGGAGTTCTCCGACTTCGTCACCAGCACGGGGTATGTGACAACTGCGGAGCGAGAGGACCGCCAGGGTTCTGTTGTCTTCGTCGGCACCCCTGGCCCGGTTCCGTTGAATGATTGGCGCCAGTGGTGGGCGTGGCAGCCCGGCGCCAATTGGCGTCATCCGCAAGGCCCCGACTCGGGTGTCGACGACCAAGCGAGTCATCCCGTTGTTCACGTCTCCTTACACGATGCTCGGGCGTACGCGACGTGGGCCGGCCTGGAGATTCCCCAAGAGCCGGAGTGGGAATGGTGCGCGCGAGGCGGCCTCGAATCTGCCACATACACCTGGGGCGAGGAGCCGAATAAGGGTGACGAGTTATTCGCCAACACGTGGCAGGGCGACTTCCCGTTCGACAACCGCGGAGCCCACGGCTGGAAAGGAACCTCTCCCGTGGGGGTGTTCCCGCCGAACGGTTACGACCTGTTCGACATGGCGGGAAACGTCTGGGAGTGGACCGAGAGTGCGTGGCAGGACCAACCGGGGGTGCACGCATGTTGCTCTGGGACAAACGCCGAAGGCGATCTCAAGGTCATCAAGGGTGGGTCACACCTGTGTTCTCCCCAATACTGCTTGCGTTATCGGCCAGCTGCTCGCTCCCCGCAGGAAGCGAGCGAGAGCACCAGTCACCTCGGCTTTCGATGCCTCTCACGGAGAGCCGAGCACGCGTCGGAGCGTGATTAGCAAGGAGGGGTACGTCACTCGTTGTCGGTCCAGTGACCGTCGATCCAGGCCGCCTCTCCGTCCAACATGGGCGCGACGACCTCGCCGTACCACTGTGCTTGATCAGAATTATCGGCCAGGGCGAGGTAGGCCTCTTTGCTCTCGAAGATGAAAGCTCCGACGACGGTGACACCGTCGTCGGCTCTCATCACCGAGCCCCGCACGAAGCCGGGAGGGTTCGGCCGATCGCTCATCGCTTGCTCGAACTCATCGAAAGAGACCGTCAGCTTCGCGGTCATCACTGTTCCGTAGTAGGTCATCACGCCACGGTAGGCGACGACGCTACCTATCGCGTCGAAACGGAAAATCTGCGTCACCCGACGCTGCGAGACGAGAACGTGTGTGGTCAAAGTTGATACGTGTGACGAGTGTTAATCAAGTGTCCACATTGACGAAGATTTTTTCGACAAACCCCTTGTGTCGGCTTGCATTCGGGGAGTAGACATCTCCTAACGCACCGCAAGGTGCGGGTCGGTTCGAAAACCGGTGACCTACCAGGGCAAACCTGGAAGACCCGAGTGCTGGCGGGTCGGTGACACGGAGCGGATCGAGGAGTCAGCGAAAGCGTCAACTGCGCTGGAAACGGCGGAGAGACCGAGGCGAGAAGCACAGAGCCGAGGCGCCGGGAAACCGGAGGCGAGAACGGGACTCCTAGAGCAGGGCCCCTCAAACTCATACTTTG
>RGQW01000027.1 GCA_010029945.1 Actinomycetota bacterium
TCTTACCACGCAGATCACCAGGCAGTTCACGACGCGGATCACTACACATTTCACGACGCAGCGTGGACGCTGCTCGTTAAGGTCGAGCCGTGACGTCGACTCCCGTTGTCCCCGGCTACTCGGGCGACGACACAGCACGGCTGGCTGAGGAACCGGTCAAGGAGACCGTTCGTAGTCCCTTCGCTCGGGATCGGGCGCGGGTGCTTCATTCAGCCGGGCTTCGGCGACTCGCGGCGAAGACCCAGGTGATGGTCGCCGGCCAGGATGACTTCCCACGAACCCGACTGACCCACACCCTCGAGGTCGCCCAGATCGCTCGCGAACTCGGAGAAGCCCTGGGGTGTGACCCCGACGTTGTCGAAGTCGCCGGCCTAGCTCACGATCTCGGCCATCCACCCTTCGGTCACAACGGGGAAGACGAACTCAATCGACTCGCCGATTCCATCGGCGGGTTCGAAGGGAATGCGCAAACCCTTCGGGTTCTGACTCGCTTGGAGGCGAAAGTCCACGACGACGATCGTGACCGAAGCGTCGGCTTGAACCTGACCAGGGCCTGTCTGGACGCCTCGTGCAAGTACCCGTGGCCGCGCGGTGACGGGGGCGTGGGTCTGGAAGGAAAGTTCGGCTACTACGCCGACGACGCAGATGTCTACGCGTGGGTGCGCCATGGTGCACCGGAGAGACGCACCTGCTTGGAGGAGCAGGTGATGGATTGGAGCGACGACGTTGCCTACTCCGTTCACGACGTCGAGGACGCGGTGCACGTCGGCCTTATCAAGGTCGACCTGTTCGCCGACGTCGACGCCCGCGATGAGGTTGTCGCTATTGCGCGCGAGAAGTACCTTCCGTCGGCCAGCGACGATGAACTCACCGAAGCGATCGTGCGCCTGACGTCCCTGGACTACTGGCCCGAGTCCTTCTCCGGTTCCCACCGCGACATGGTCACCTTGAAGCGATTCACGAGTTACCTGATAGGTCGCTTCTGTGTCACGGCGCAAATTGCCACGCAGATGAGCTACGGAGACGCGTCACTGACCCGCTACGCGGCCGATCTGGTCGTGCCCGATGAGGTGCGAGCCGAAGTCGCCGTCATGAAGGCGATCACCGCGGCGTTCGTGATGCGCCGGCCCGGTGCTGACGCTGAGTACTCGCGGCAGCGAGAGATGATCGCCGAGCTGGTGCACGCCTTGACCCTGGAGGAGGGGCGATCACTGGAGCCCTCGATGGCGGACGCGTTCGCCCGAGCGGAGACCGACTCACAGCGGTTCCGGGTGATCATCGACCAGGTGGCGAGCCTGACCGATGTCAGCCTCGTGCAGTGGCACAAGCGGCTCGTGCGCTGACGCGCGGAGCCGGAGGCGAACCTAAGATCAGGCCATGGCCGGCCGGATACGCGACGAGGACGTTGCCCTTGTTCGCGAACGCGCCAGCATCGATGACGTGGTGCGCGAATACGTCACGTTGAAGACGGCCGGCGGCGGCAGCCTCAAGGGCCTGTGTCCCTTTCATGACGAGAAGTCACCGAGTTTCCACGTCACGCCGAGCCGCGGCATGTGGTACTGCTTCGGCTGCGGCGAAGGTGGAGATGTCATCAACTTCGTCCAGCGCATGGATCACCTGTCGTTCGCGGAGACCATCGAGAAGCTGGCGGAGAAGACTGGTGTGCAGCTTCGCTATGTCGAAGGTGGCGCCGCCATCAACCGCCAGCAGGGCGTACGCACGCGACTTGTTGAGGCCCACAAGACGGCGGCCACCTTCTACCGCGAACAACTGACCTCACCCGCCGCCGCAGCCGGTCGTGACTTCTTGAAATCCCGTGGGTTCGACGCCAACAGTGCCGAGCACTTCGGAGTCGGGTTCGCTCCGGCGTCCTGGGATGCTCTGACCAGTTTCTTGCGCGGTAAGGGCTTCACCGACGAGGAATTGCTGGCCGGGGGACTGGTCAGTCAAGGCAACCGTGGTGTGTACGACAGGTTCCGTGGACGGCTCGTGTGGCCGATACGCGATCTCGGCGGGGACGTCGTTGGTTTCGGGGCGCGCAAACTCACCGATGACGACGACGGACCTAAGTACTTGAACACCCCGGAAACGCCGATCTACAAGAAGTCGCACGTGCTCTACGGCATCGACCTGGCCCGCCGGGAGATCTCCAAGAACCAACAGGCGGTCATCGTCGAGGGCTACACCGACGTCATGGCGTGTCACCTCGCCGGAGTGACGACTGCCGTCGCGACGTGCGGCACCGCGTTTGGGGCCGATCACATCAAGGTGCTTCGACGCTTGCTGATGGACGACGATCAAATGAAGGGGCAAGTTGTCTTCACCTTCGACGGGGACGCTGCCGGGCAGAAGGCTGCGATGCGTGCGTTCGCGGAAGATCAGAAGTTCGTGTCGCAGACCTTCGTGGCGGTCGAGTCGCACGGGTTGGACCCGTGCGATCTTCGGTTACGGCACGGAGACTCCGCGGTGCAAGAGCTCGTGAACAACCGGGTGCCGCTGTTCGAGTTCGCTATTCGCTCCACGATCGCTGCCTACGACCTGGATTCCGCGGAAGGAAGAGTCGCGGCTTTGCGGGATGCGGCGCCGATCGTGGGCAAGATCCGCGATCCGGCGTTACGGCCGGAGTATGCGCGCCGCCTGGCCGGGTGGATCGGTATGGATGTTGGGGAAGTGACGAAAGCTGTGGGCGGATCGGCGCCCACGGGACCGTCCACGCCCGCCGCCACGAGGGCGTCGCGACCCGGCGACCCGGCGCTCGTGGTCGAGCGGGAAGCGTTGAAGTGCGCACTGCAGCACCCCGGTGTTGTCGCCGAGTGGTACGCCTCGGTGGAGACGCCGGCCTACTCGCACCCTCGCGCCGTTCGTGTTCACGAAGCGATCACCGCCGCCGGTGGCCCGCACGTCGGGCGCGACGGACTCGAATGGATCGATGCGGTGCTCCAGGAATGTCCCGACGATGAGGTCCGCTCCCTAGTGCGCGAACTGGCTGTCGAACCGCTGCCGGCGAAGGACGGCGAAGGATCGCGGTACGCCACCGGGGTGATCGCCCGATTGCTGGAGATCGATGCCGGTCGTCGCATGGAGGACCTGATGGGTCGCCTGCAACGCTCCGAGGACCCGGAGGAACAGCAGCGCCTCGGGCACGAACTGCAGGCACTCCAGCAGTACCGGCGAAGCCTGCTCGAGGAAGCGGTGGGCTCCGCGTGAGACTTCGCCGAAGCGGACTCGACGCCCAGGCCCGTGATCGGGTGGGCATCCGGCCGGGAGAGCGGGTGATCTCCTGGGGTGTGGGGGATGCAGCGGACCCTGATGGCTCGTTGATTGTCGCGACCGATGCCGCGCTGTACGAGCAACGCAGTAGCCAGCGCATCGAGTGGCAGCGGGTGACGAAAGGAACCTGGGAGCAGCCGGAATTCGTTATCGACTTCGACGACAACGGTCTCGCGCGACGCCTTCGCATCCGCATCGATGACGCTCGGGACATCCCGGCCGCAGTCCGTGACCGGGTCACCGACACCGTCGTTGTTTCGGAATACCGGACCCTGGAGGGGGATCGCGGTGCGTTCTTCGTGGCGCGACGCTCTCCAGACGGGGATGTCGAGGACATTCGATGGTCGGTCGTTTTCGACGAAGGCCTCGATCCGGAAAGCCCGACCATGCGGGAACGGGCCGATGCGGAGTTGGAACAAATCCGGGCATCCCTCGGCATCTAGCCACGGACGCTGTTGGTAGCCTGTGCGCGCTTCACAATCCCCCATAGCTCAATTGGCAGAGCATTCGACTGTTAATCGAAGGGTTATTGGTTCGAGTCCAATTGGGGGAGCTAGCGCCCCGTTTTGCCCTTTCGCTTGCGGAAGCGCTTGCGCACTGATTTCGGGCTTGGTTAGGTGAGGCCTATGACGCCTTTACTTCGTGCCGCAAAGACCAAGATGACCGCCGTCGCTGCCAGCGTGGCCCTTGGCATCGGATGCATGGTGACCGGCGCGCTGCCTGCCACGGCGGCGCCAGGTGACGTGACGGCTTACCTCGTGGGTGACGGGGCTACGCCCGTGGACATCATCACCGCGCCTGACGGCACGATGTGGGCTGCTAACGAAGGAGCGAATTCGATTTCCCGAGTCACGACGGACGGGCAGATCACCTCCTTTCCGGTTCCGGGCGTTGGGCCCAACTCTCTGGTGTTTGGTCCGGATGGAGCCGTGTGGTTCACCTACTCGGGGACTTCGGCGATAGGGCGCATGGACACGAGCGGCACTGCTCGGAACTATTCGACGGGAGTACCTAACGGACGTGGAAGCGACATCGAGGTGGGTTACGACAGCAAACTGTGGTTCACCATGCCCGACGCGCAACTCATCGGTCGCATAAGCACGGCTGGTGAAGTAGTCAGGTATTCAGGTGTTGGCGCTGCGGAGTCAATTGCCGTTGGTCCTGTGCGAAGTGGAGAGATGTATTTCAGTTCAGGAGTAGGTGGGCTGGGAGCGATCGCGACACTCACGGGTGCACGACGATCCATAGCGACTCCAGGTGCTACGTCAACCGGCCCGATCCATAACGCCGGGGGCAACGTCTGGTTCGAGATGACCGATGCTCAAGGTCGAGTCAAGCTGGGGAAAGCAACACGTGCGGGGATCGTTGAGGTTGACGTTCCACAAATCGCCAACGTAAATGAGATAGCGACTGGTCCGGACAAGTCTGTGTACATCACGGACACGGCTAGCCAGCGCATCGTTCACGTCACCGCTAATGGTGCGGTTGCGGCGGTCGTCGATTCGGGAGCCGATGCACACTCGTCGACACTGGGTGAGGATGGGAATCTGTGGGTGGCTGCCGGGACAAGCAGCACCCCAGGGCAGATCCGCCGGATTCTGACCGGCATCGTTCCGACATTGGTCGTCAACTCCCGCCCCTTCACCACGCCTTCGACTGGACTTTCCTCGGGGTCCCAAGTGTTGGCCAATAAGGCCATCTGGAAGTACGAACCGTCCAGTTACGCCTACCAGTGGCAGGCATGCGCCAACCAGACGGAAACGACCTGTGTTGACATTCCCGGTGCTACCGGAGCGTCCTACATCGTGGCTGACTCGGATGTTGGAAAGTACCTCCGCGTTGGGGTTACGGCAACGAACTTGAATGGTGCATCGAGCCCGTCCTTTAGCAGGCCAGCGGCCACAGACGGTGCCGCCGGCAGCAATGCTGCAGGACTGTCCAAGGTGGCCTCCATCGGGGGCGAGTACACCATGCAGTTGCTTGCCCCAAAGAAGCAGAAGCGCAATCAGCGCAAGTACTACATCGTTATCTTCTCTGCGGAAGATACCGAGGGCACGGTCACATTTCAGTTCCGCAAAGGCAATCGCACGAAGACAAAGACCGTCACGATCTCCGACGACCAAGCCTCGTATCGGTGGAAGCCCAAGCGTCGGTGGCGCAAGGGTTACACAACAGTCACAGCAACCTTCCAGCCAAGCCCGGGTCAAAGTGAACTGACGGCCGCGGTCGTAGGAAGCCGGGTGCGTATCCGATAGGGGCAGAAGACGAGTGATGAAGGAAAGACTTTTCAACCACTTGCGCCTGGATACTCACGTGAGCTGAAAATTCGTGTGGTGCGGAGCGTGAGAGCGCGAGGGCGAGATCAGCACCCGTCGGCCCGGGTCCAAGGGAAACGTCGATGAGGGCGACGTCCGGGTCTCAGTCTGCTTAACCATCAATGGAAGCTTGAATTTTGGGAGGTATCAGGATGGATCCGTTTGTACGCCCTAGAAATGTGCGTACCGAATTGGTTTGTCGACCCAACCAAAACTCAACGCTAGGCACTAGACGCGACTAGCGACAATGCCCCCTGGCTGGGGCAAGGGAGCCAAGATCCAGCGACTTCGGGCCGATACTCGCTGCTCAGCGGGCGACTGTTAATCGAAGGGTTATTGGTTCGAGTCCAATTGGGGGAGCTTGTCCACGGGGCTGATCGGGATACGGGCATCCACCTCGGTCCCATCAGCGTGGAAGGTTCGACTCCACTGCGTGGTGCAGTCGGCTAAGAACTGGGTCCCCAACCCGGGGGCGTTCGTCGCGTTGCCGATGCCGTCATCGTTACCAGGACCATTGCCGTTATCGAGGGCGGTGAAAGCCACCTCGCGGGACTGCACGGCCCAGCGAAGCGTGATCTGCGTGGCGCCTCCGTGTCGGACGGCATTCGCGACCGCCTGACTGGCGATCTCTTCGGATACGGCCCGACCGATGGGGTCGGCGTCGATCATCGCCGTAATCGCGTCGTTGCTGTCGATGGTGACGTCGATGACGTTTAGCCACGTGTCGATGATCCGATCGAGGCGCTCATTCCAGTCGTGCTCGGTATCGGGAGAGTACGAGGGGGCGATGGTGGTGGCGATCTGATGCCACACGTCGCTGCGGACGGCGGCTGCTTGGGTGTCGTCCGCGCTGCGAAGAAGGCGAGACCCGTTTTCCAAAATCGACTGCAGTGGACCGTGCAGAAGCCGAGCAAGACGCTGCTGCTCCACCCATTGGACCTGACGCAATCGAGCCACGCGCCACCGGAGGCGACCCTCGTACTCCTGCAGGTCGTCCAACACCACGAGCGCCTGCTGATAGGTCCCCTTGGCAAAGGCGATGAGCAACAAGATCACCGCCATGAACAGCGACAGCACAACCCGGGTTCGAACATCCTCGACGACAGCTCGACCAGTCGTGTGGGAAACCAACGACGAGACGACAGTGAAGAGCAAAGACACAAGCACAGCCATGCCCATGACGCTGATCAATCGCCAGAAGTCGGGGATGTTCGCCGGCAGCGTCTGCAGGAGTCGATTGGCGGCACCGAGGAGGGCGAGAACAATCACGAAGCCGAGGAGGCCGTAGAGCAGACTCCAGCCGGGGCCGACGGAGTCGACAACTGCCAGGGCTCCGGCGATGAGTAGAACCAGCGCGGTGAGCACCGGCATGAACGGTTTGCCGTGAGCAGATTCCTGCAAGGCGTCGATCGCCCGGAGTTGAGCGCGAGGCACCTCGGGTTCTGGTGGAGTCCACATGCGTGTTCGTGCGGCGATGGCGTGACTGGCGGGCCGGACCACGTCTCGCGCCAGCCGTTCAAGGGCCTCGGCATCGACGGTGCGTGAGTCATCTGCGAGGTTCGATCTGAGCTCGTGCTCAACGGATGCAAGAAGTTGATCGTCAAGATGAGAGATCTCGGCCTCGGACGCCTCACTCGACATCGTGAGTTGGTCCACCTTGACCAGGAGGCGATGCTTCGAGGTGTGGTAGGTCCGACTGAAGGTAAGGAGCGTGGTGGTCAGAGCGAGTGCGACGACGCCGACGACAATCCCGGAAAGAACACGTGAGGCAACGTCTGAGGTGGAGAGCGTGTCAAGGACGACGAGGACCGAGCTCACGAGCAGAGCGCGGGCGAGCGAGGAGAGCGCGAGGACGATCCACGTCACGGGATCGGTGAATGGTTGGGTTCTTCGCTTTTCCACCTGACGAGCAACAAACAGGAGACCGAACATCGCCACGTGCCCAACGGCGACCGCGAGAAGTCGTTGCTCGAAATGCGCGGTGGAATCTGGGAAAGGGAATGCAGCGATCAGAGCATTGATCACCGCCAGAATCCAGAACGCGGGCCAACTGGCTGCCGCCGACAAGGACAGACGAGCAAGGGATGGAGAAGACGCCATCAATCGTTTTCTGGGAGACCCGCCACCGCGACGTATCGTCGGACGGCTTCGATTCGTGGGTTGATGTCACTGGAGGTGGGGATATCCAGCGCTCGAAATATCGAGGCGATCCAGCGCTCGACGGTAGATACCCCCGCGTCCATATCTCGTGCGATCGCGTCATTGGTCATCCCGAGTGCGAGCAACCGCAAGACGTTCACTTGCTTGTCGGTGAGTTCCGCGAAGGGACGGGTGGGATCTTGATCGGAGCGCACCTCGTCGGCACGGTCGCCCAGCACCGCTTCGATAGCGGCGACCAACTCTCGCGCGTCGCTGATTTGGTCTTTGCGAAGAAACGCGCAGCCAGCAGGAACGTCATCCGGGGTGAGCCCCGCGGTGCGGAGATCGGGATGCCGGGTTAGGAGCATCAGGCCGACGTGTGGTGCGGAGCGTGAGAGCGCGAGGGCGAGATCAGCACCCGTGGGCCCGGGCCCAAGAGAAACGTCAATCAGGGCGACGTCCGGGTCGAAGTCTTTCGCGGTTCGTTGTGCTTCCGCTGCCCCGGGGACGGTCTCGACGAGGAAGCCGTGGCTTGTGAGGACTTCGCTGATCGTCGCCGCAGTCAGACCGTCGTCCTCGACCAGCAGGAGGCGCCGAGGTGACGAAGATTGCTGATTGGCGGCCATCAGGGGAGTTCAAGGCGCCCACGAGGGGTATCCCTCATTCTTGGCGCCCGAGCGAGAAGCGCCTACCGACAATGCAGATTCCTGAGTATTTCCTTCGACGTGCTGATTGACTCATGAGCATGCGAAGCGGGGAAGGTCTGTCGCGCCGATCATTCCTGCAATGGAGTGCCCTGACCGCCGGGTTCGGACTCCTGGCTGGGGGGACCGCGACACCTGCATGGGCAGCACCTGGCGGGGTGCCGCAGCCAGCACAATGGCTGGTGACCCGATGGAAGGACGACCCGTGGGCGCGTGGCGCCTACGCCGCACTACCGGCGGGTGTTGCACCGAAGGTTCGATGGACCATCGCCGAGCAACTCATTCGTCGCAGGGTCGCCGTCGCCGGAGAATTCACCGATTGGGGATACCCCGGAACCGTGCAAGGGGCTCTGAGGTCTGGCCGGCTCGCGGCGAAACTCCTCGACGAGGACGGAGTGGGAGTCAGCGGTCGACGAGCGCTCGTGATTGGTGCCGGAGTCTCCGGGCTCGAAGCAGCCACCCAACTGGCGGCTCGAGGAGCGGAGGTCACCGTTCTGGAAGCCCGCGACCGAGTCGGCGGTCGCATTCGAACAGACACCTCGTGGGGCACACCCGTCGAACTCGGCGCGACGTGGATTCACGGAGTGACCGGCAACCCGATGGTTCCGGCGACCCGCGCTGCTGGACTGTCCTTATCGCCCGCCGACTACTCCTTCGACACCCGCAGCGTCGACACTGGTAGTTACGCTCCAGGAGCGGACCAGGTGCGCTCTGACCTCGGTGAGTACCTGCAGGCGATGGAGGACGCCGATCCCGCGCGACGCCTGTCTGTCGAGCAGTGGCTCGACCAGAACGGATGGTCCGCGAGCGACCCCGAGCGGGCGTGGGCTCTGAACACATTGATCACGCAGGAATACTCCATCGACCCGGACGTCTTGGGAACGCACGCGTACCTGGAAGGCAAGGACGACCGCGGTGGTGACGCGTTCGTTCTTGGAGGCTTCCAGCGCGCACCCGAACACCTCGCCGCGTCGCTGGATGTGCGATTGGAGAGCCCGGTGGCTTCTGTGTCGGCGGGAAAGCGAGGCCTAGTGGTGCTCGAAACCGACGGAACGTCACATCGAGCGGACATCGCCGTGGTCGCTCTCCCGCATCCGGTTCTGAAGTTAGGTGTAGTCCGCGTATCCGGCCTGCCGAAAGCCAGCAGGCGAGGCATCACCCAACTGCGAACAGGAAGCCTCGAGCGGGTCGTGCTGCGGTTCGACGAACCGTGGTGGACAGCATCGGGAATCACGGCGCCGGGGATAGGGCTGGTTGGAGCGCGATGGTCGGAGTGGTATGACGTGTCCGCGAACACCGGAATCCCGACGCTGGTGGGTTTCTGCGGCGGACGCGCAGCAGACGGTATGCCAGCCACCGATACCGGAGTCGTCACCGAGGCTGTCAGCGAACTCACCCGGGCATTCGCGAACTAACCTCCGCCCGCAGTTTCGTCAGAATTCGTCGTAGAACGCCGCGTAGGTTCCCAGGCCGATGAGCAGTGTCACCGCGGAGACGACAAGGGTGATGAGGCTCATCCGGAAAGACACGACATCGCGCGGGTCCCGGCGCGCACTCACGAGCGCGATAGTCGACAGGACGATGCCGGCGATCAGAAAGAGAACAGCGAGAACGGCAAGGATTGCGACGAGTATCCACAAGATGATCCACATTAGAGAGCCAACCAAACCCAGAGCATCGCGAGAATGGGTAGCGCAGCCAGGACGACACCTAACGCACCCGTGATCGCGCCCGCCAATGCGATGACAGAGGGCGATGAAGCGGAGGGCTCGACCGCAGGGGGCACGAGAGAGGAAGGCTCGAGTGAAGAAGGCTCGTCCGCAGACGAGTCGCTCGCATCGTCAGGATTGTCGTGATCGGTCACCGTGTCCTCCCGACGGCACTGTAGTGAAGGAATGCTTCACGAAGGGGCATCGTCGTGGGCGTCGTGGGCGTCGTGGGCGTCGTGATCTATTCGACGAGGAAGACGACCTGCTGTGAATCCAGGTTGACGCCGGCCTCGGTACGAATCCGCTGAAGCTCTGGGTCAGCCATGGCCTCTTGCATCCGCTCCATCGACTCGATCTCCAACACCTGGTAGATCCGTGACTCGTCGTCCTTATCGTGGCCGTAGGCAAGAACGGTGATGCCGTACTTCGCCCGAACGTCATCGCTGGAGCGGAACAACTCGACCCACTTGGCGTACCCCTGGGTGATTTCCACGTTCATGATCATCTTCACAGCATGTCTCCTGTTGTCGGTGTACCCGTCACGCTAGCGCTCCGGGCGGTCATGCGACTCACGAATAGGCCAAGCCGCACCGCGCGAACCCGCGAACGGGCTAACGCACTAACGGGCGAAAGCGCGATGCCGTTCGCTACGGCGCCGCTTGTTACGACGGGGGCGCCTGCGTCGGGGGAGACGAAAGAGCAAGGTCGAGAAACTGGAAGGTCGCGGCTGTGACCTGTTCTGCGTTCTCGCGCAGAAGGTCGATCAACGGACGCGAGGTCTCCTCAGGCGCGTCTACTGCCTGCGCGAGGCGTTCTAGCGCCGATGCATCCAACTCGATGTGTGCTTGCACGCCCCAGGCATTTCCGGAGCGGAGCGCGATCACCGCATGGGGGAGTTCACTGACAACTTCCGCCGAACCTGGCGAGGTGATCGCATCTTCGTGCCACAGGACCCACGGTCCGCGAGAGGACCCGCCCGTCCATGGAACCGTCTCGACGGCTCGGTAGAAGGTGGACCGGCGCTGCACCTCTCCGTCGAGGGTTGTTGCGAGAATTTGCGCTCCAAAGCACACGCCGAGATACGGGCGATCCTCACCGATCCAGCGCCGGATGCGACCCATTTCGTCTGGCGCCCAGACGGCGCAATGACCGGTGGCGACGCTGTCCAGGGAACCCAGAACGATCAAGGCGTCTGCCTCCGGGAAGCCGTCACCGCTGGTGTCTACATCGTCTTCTCGCCAGAGTCGACGGTGAGTCCAGCCGCGCGCATCCATCCACTCACCGATCAGACCGAGCTCGTTGGCGATGTCACGATGAGCCAGAACATTCGCGTGCGGCACTAGAAGTCCTCCCGGGCCTTCCACAACTCCGGAAATGCATGCGGTTGTTGCAGCGTCGACGTCAAGTAGTCGACACCGCTGGACCCACCCGTTCCCTGCTTCGAACCGATGGTCCGCTCCACCATCATCACGTGCCGAAAACGCCATTCACGAAGACTCACCTCGATGTCGACGAGTTGCTCACACACCAGCGCCGCTTGGTGACCGGACCGGTAGACCTCCAGCACCGCGGCCGTAACCCGATCGTCCGGCTTATACGGCTGGGCAACATCGCGGTCCAAAATCTCTTCGGGAATCGAGAATTCACAGGCGTTCAGGTAGGCCAGCGCCGAATCCCACAGTGACGGTTCGCTCATGCGCGCCTCCACCTTGGCTCGATGCTCGGGCAGCAAGTGGGCGGCGAATCGGTGATCGCGGCGGCCCAGCACCGCCTCGAGTTCGCGGAATTGAGCTGACTGGAAGCCGCTCGCGCTTTCCAGCCGGTCGCGAAAAGTGTTGAACTGCAGGGGTGTCATCGTGACGAGGACATCGACCTGGCGAATACACACGGCCAGGATGACCTTGACGCGGTTGAGTGTCGCGAGCACGTCTTGGGTGCGCACCGCGTCCATTTCCCGCTGCGCCTGCTCGATCTCGTGCAGAAGTTGCTTGAACCACAACTCATACACCTGGTGAATCGTGATGAACAGCAGTTCGTCATGTTCGGGCCCGTCGGATACCGGGCGCTGAAGGGACAGTAGCTCGTCGACGGCGAGATAGTTCATGTAATTCAGGGCACGCTGCTGATCTGTCATGTCACTCCACCTTCGATCACGGCGACATCTCGGTGCCGGCCTGATGAGACAAGCTCGGCTGTTCTCTCCAAGCCGATGTACATCTCTTCGAACGAGGTGTAGAGGGGCGCGACCGCGACGCGAATGGTGTTCGGCTTTCGGTAGTCCGGAATCACATTGGCGATCTGCCGCATAGCAACCGAAATCTTGTCGGCCTCCGGGTGCGTCAGCGACAGGTGTCCGCCTCGATGTTCGGCGGATCGGGGAGTGTCGAGACCGAATCCCAGCGGTTCGAGCCACTGATCGAACAAGTCGATCATGAAGGACGTCCCCTCTGCGCACTTGGCCTCTATTCGATCCATCCGGGCCTCGGCGATGATCGCCATGGACTCCTCCACGGCGGTCAGACCGACGATCGAAGGGCTCGCTATCTGGAAGCCACGCATCCCTGAGGCTCGTTCGAATGTCGGCCCCATCGTGAATTGATCTCTCTGCCCGAACCAGCCGTCGATCGGCGTGCGAAGGGTGTCGTGAAGATCCGAGCGCACATACATCCAGGCGGGAGACCCCGGGCCTGAGTTGCAGTACTTGTAGGTGCACCCCACGGCAATGTCGACGCCCCACTCATCGAAGCGAAGGTCGATCGAGCCAACGGCGTGCGAGGCATCCCACAACACATACGCGCCGTGATCGCGGGCGGCCTTCGTCAGTGCGGGCACGTCCTGACGTGCCCCTGATCGGTAGTTGACGATCTGCACACACACGAGAGCGACGTCGTCGTCGAGATACTCGGCGAGAATCTCGGGGGTGATGCGCTCGCACTCCGCGACGTCGGGGGACTCATTGGGGATCGTCACCAGTCGCATCCCCAGATCCGCAGCGATTCCCTGGAGGATGTAGCGATCGGTGGGAAAGTTTGCTTCATCGACGACGATGGTTGATCGCCCCGGCCTGTCCTTGATGGCGGCCAACGCCAGCCGGTAGAGGTTCACCGAGGTGCTGGTCACCG